>NZ_JBNHEQ010000166.1:0-21388 GCF_050016015.1 Dapis hubbardiae BLCC-M172 | reverse complement strand
GTGTTACTTTAATTTAGACAGTTATTACAGGCAAGATGCCTGTGTTACTCTAATTTAGACAGTTATTACAGGCAAGATGCCTGTGTTACTTTAATTTAGACAGTTATTACAGGCAAGATGCCTGTGTTACTCTAATTATGAAAAAAGTAAATGTTTTAGGAATTGACGGCGGTGGCACCAAAACAGAAGCCGTTTTAATGGATGAAAATTATCAAGTTATTGGTAGTAGTAAAAGCGGTCCTTCAAATTATCAAAGTGTAGGAATTGAAGTAGCAAAAAATTCGATTCAAACTGCTATTACTCAAGCAGTTACTAATAATAATAACCATCAACCAATCTCTGGAATTTGTCTTGGTTTAGCAGGAGTAGGAAGACCTGAAGACTTTCCAGTAGTAGAAAATTTGCTCCAAGAAATTATTACTAATCTGCCGATAAAATGGGATTTACACCAAAATACAATAATTATTTGTAGCGATAGTAACATCGCTTTGGTGGGAGGTATTGGATATTCTATAGGTATTGTGGTAATGGCAGGTACAGGTTCCCTAGTATTCGGCCAAAATAGTCAAGGCTTAACTAAGCGAGTTGGTGGTTGGGGTTATCTTTTAGGAGATGAAGGTAGTGGTTATAATATAGCTATTCGAGGTTTACAAGCAGCTTTAAAAAGTTATGATGGTCGTGAATCTCCGACTACTTTAATTACAGATTTTCAAAGACACCTGGGCTTGAAAAATATTGAAGGTATAATAGAAGTAGTTTATCGCCGTGGATGGGGTGCAACAGATATAGCCGCACTTGCTCCCATTGTCTCCGCAGCCGCAGATAAGGGAGATAAGGTAGCTAAGAAAATTATTCAAGGTGCTGTGGAGGAGTTAAGTATAGCTACAAAAATTGTGATATCTACCTTATTTAAGCCTCACGAAACTTTTGAAGTAGTTACTATTGGAAGTGTCTGGAACAGTATGATGAACTTTCGCGTTTGGTTTGAAGATTCTATCTTGGCGATCGCTCCTGCTGCTAAACTTATTTGGCCTCGACATCAACCTGTTTATGGTGCAGCAATTTTAGCTTTAAAAGCTGTAAAAGGTAAAAGTCAAAAGTCAAAAGTCAAAAGTTAAAAGTAGTAGTAGACTGACACACCTTAAATGGTGCATTAGATATAGGTTGGGTTGAGGAAAGAAAGCCAACAACAGTCTTTCTCCCCTACTCCCTTACTCCCCTACTCCCCTACTCCCTAATGCACAGTTTTAGCTGTGTCGGTCCAGTAGGGTGCGTATTTACGGCTAAAATTTAGACTGTGAAAGGTATTTAACAATCCGTCGTAACGCACCATTTTAGTTATGTCACTCTACTGAACAGACACGCCTAAAAATGCAGGCGCTTGTACAACGAACTTAAACCCAACAAAGCCTTGTTAGACATCTCCAGAACAGATTCTGAAACCCTTATAGCACTGTTCCAAAATCAGTGTTTTTGGAGATATCTATGGCTTTGTTGTTGTTGGGTTTTTCCGTTGGAAATGCTCCGCAAACGTTCCATGCTGCGCAACCCTAACGGGAACAACCCAACCTAAACTTATTACATTGATAACTGAATTGGAGGATAGATACTACTTATGTTTAACTCAAAAAAATGGCGTTTTGGAACATCTTTATTATTAACTTTAGGCATGACATTAGCTACAGCAACGCCTGGTTTAATGTCAAACCCAGCTATGGCTCAATTTTACCGACAACGACAATATGGTAACCAACGAGGACAGTACCCTAACAACCTACAACGACAATTCCCTGGCAACCCACGAACATTGCCTGTCAATCAACGAAGACCATTGCCTGTAGCACAAATACCAGCAGGAACACTCATCCCCGTAGGATATGAGGAAGCAGAAAAAGTCGTTCTAACTCCAGATGAGTCGATGAGGTTAAGGTTGACAGTGACTCAAGATATTAGGGATGTTCAAGGAAGAGTTGTAATACCCTTTGGCAGTGAGATAGAAGGTCAATTACGACCTGTTTCCAATGGGACTCAATTTTTTGCCGAACAAGTAATTATTGGCGATCGCCGTAGGTTTCGTATTGATGCTATTTCTAAGGTAGTTACTGATACTGAAAGAATAACAAAGGGTGCTAATGCTGGGGATATTTTGAAGGGTGCGGCTGTGGGTACTGGTGCTGCTGCTTTATTGTCTGCAGTTCTTGGGGATGATGTTCTGGAGGTGGAAAGGTTATTGATAGGTGCGGGATTGGGCGCTTTGGGTGGAGTATTTGTGGGTCGGGATAAAGTGGAGGTTGTTGTGATTTATCCAGAAGAAGATTTAGATTTGAGGTTGCGTTCTGATTTGGCGTTGCGTTAGTAGTTAGTAGGTTGGGTAGAGCGACAGCGAAACCCAACAACTCTATTAGACCTCTGGTGGAAAAGAGGGAGTAGGGAGTAGGGGCGATTCGCGAATCGCCAGTACGGGAGTAGGGGGAAAGAATTAATGATTTCTGTGTATGGGATTGATTTGATTTTTAATTATCACGCCTATGTCTATTATAGCGCTACTTGAATCGGGAATAGGGAACACAGAAGGTGGGAACAGAAGACTGTAAAAGGGTTTAAGGATTTAAAAATGTCCTAACCTATTTGCGTAGTGCTATATAATGTTGGGTTATACCATTTTGAAAAAAGAATGTTACGAATAGTAAGGGTGATAAAAAGATTTTACAGGAGATGTCCTTTTGACAAAAAAGACGATTTACGGCCTAAAAAATGGTATGGAAGCAATTCATTCTGACTCCTGACTCCTGACTCCTGACTCCTAAAAAGTCCCCTGGCTATTTGTAGCAAACATTTATCAAATTGGTATTACCCTGACGGGAAGCAAGCTACATACCTCAACCCAACCTACAAAACTTACTAAATAGGGCTGTCTGATTAAATCAAAAAGCATTGACAGATAAAGGTTTTACGCTTTTTTCGCTCCAGGGGGTCTGGCTTTTTCAGCTTGAGCAACCAGAAAGTTAGGGTTCTCAGGAGAATAATTGCAGAAAAATGGAGGGATAAAATATTCGACTAACTCCTATAATATAAAATCCGGTTGAATACTTATTATATATTTAGGCAAGATGGGGAGATGGGGAGATGGGGAGATGGGGAGATTGAATATTGAAGTCTAGATAGAATTATGAACATATACTATATAACCGGATTCTATATAAATTCCCCATTTATCCTGTTTCCTGTCTCCTGTCTTCCACTCCTGGGAGGGGTTAGGGGTGGGTTGTCTCTTCCCTTCACCCATAAGACTTTTTCAGCAAACCTTAAATAGAAGTCAGGAGGAAATGTTTTTTCCACTGTTGCCTGTTGCTTGGTAGTTGAGGTATGACGCACCATTATCTTAACGGTGCGTTGTTGCGTGCTTTTCACTATCATAAGCATTCATATTTTCTAATCGCCGCAATTTCCTTTTTGCCCACTTCCGCAGTTGTTTGTCTTGGTCTTTTGCTGCTCTGTCTTTTAATAGTGGCAGGGTTTGCGGATGGTCTCGGTATTGTTTGACTATTGCCTCTAGTGCAATTTGTCGAGGGTTGTATTGATGCTCATTTTCAGGTTGAAAGGGGTCATTGAGGGCGGTGTGATAAAACAATTCAAAAATTCCTGGCTGATATTTCCAACCAGTAATTATTTGTCGGAGCGCTTCAACTCGCACATCCGAATTATCATCAGACTCTACCCATTGTTTGAGTAATTCTAAAGTTTCCGAGTCATCTTTCCAACCAGTAGCTATTTGTCGGAGTGCTTCAACTCGCACATCCCAACTATTATCAGATTTTACCCATTGTTTGAGTAAATCTAAAATCTCCGACTCATCTTGCCAACCAGTAGCTATTTGTCGGAGCGCTTCAACTCGCACAGTCGAACTACTATCGGACTGTACCCTTTGTTTGAGTAATTTTAAAATTCCTGGCTGATGTTTCCAACCAGTAGCTATTTGTTCCACCGCTTCACGTCGCACAGTCGAACTACTATCGGACTGTACCCTTTGTTTGAGTAAATCTAAAATCTCCGACTCATCTTTCCAACCAGTAGCTATTTGTCGCACTGCTTCCCGTCGCACATTCCAACTATTATCAGACTCTACCCTTTGTTTGAGTAATTTTAAAATTGCTGGCTGATGTTTCCAACCAGTAACTATTTGTCGCACTGCTTCAAGTCGCACATTCCAATTCTTATCGGACTCTAAACTTTGTTTGAGTAATTTTAAAATTGCTGGCTGATGTTTCCAAACAGTAGCTATTTGTCGCAGTGCTTCACGTCGCACATTCCAACTATTATCAGACTCTAAACATTGTTTGAGCAATTCAAAAATTGCCGGTTGATGTTTCCAACCAATAGCTATTTGTCGCAGCGCTTCACATCGCACATTCCAACTATTATCAGACTCTAAACATTGTTTAAGTAATTCTAACATTGCTGGCTGATGTTTCCAACCAGTAGCTATTTGTCGCAGCGCTTCACGTCGCACATTCCAACTACTATCAGACTCTACCCTTTTTTTGAGTAATTTTAAAATTCCCGGTTCATCTTTCCAACCAGTAGCTATTTGTCGGACTGCTGCAAGTCTCACATTCCAACTATTATCAGACTCTACCCTTTGTTTGAGTAATTCTAAAATTCCCGACTTATCTTTCCCACCAGTAGTTATTTGTCGGACTGCTTCAAGTCGCACATTCCAATTCTTATCAGACTCTACCCTTTGTTTGAGTAATTCTAAAATTCCCGACTCATCTTTCCAACCAGTAGCTATTTGTGCCACCGCTTCACGTCGCACATTCCAACTATTATCAGACTCTAGCCATTGTTTGAGTAATTCTAAAATTCCCGACTCATCTTTCCAACCAGTAGCTATTTGTGCCACCGCTTCACGTCGCACATTCCAACTATTATCAGACTCTAGCCATTGTTTGAGTAAATCTAAAATTCCCGACTCATCTTTCCAACCAGTAGCTATTTGTCGTACCGCTTCTCGTCGCACATTCCAATCATCATCAGACTTTGCCCTTTGTTTCAGCCAATTATAGGTGAAACGTTCATTCCTCCAGGTTGCAGCTACCACTTCCACAGCTTGAGTACGAATTTCACGAACTAAGGCTGCATTTTTCGGATCAATTTCTTGAGAATAACTCTTATAAGGTTTGTAAGAATAACCAAGGTTATACCTAGTCAAATCTTTTAACCTATTTAATAACCGAGACCCTACATCACCAATACTCTGACGACTCCTAACTTCAAACAAACACTTGCCAGCCAAAAATAAATTCAAAAACTTTTCCTCTTCCCCATCTTGTTCCATCAAATAACTAATAATTTTTCTCACAAACTTAGGATCGATCATCCCTGCAATTAACCGCAACACCTCATGCCATTTTTCATCCTGCCAGTGGTGACCAAAAACTTCCTCGAGCAGTTCATCTTGAGAAATTTTCTGTTCTTTTTCAAACTGCCAAACAAACTCCCTCGCACAAAAATATTCCCAAAAAGTTCGATGGACAAAAGCATAATATTCAGCCCCAACAAAACACAAAATAGAATTCCGAGTCTGCAACTGTTCTATCAATACCCTAGCCACAGTTCTCACATGATTAATATCTACAGTTTTGAGATAATCCTTGATAATTTCTTCCAAATCATTTCTATGAATCAAATTACCAGCGAAACCTGCTTTATTTTCCTGCATAAAAAAAGCTACCCGACGCAAGATTGCCTGTTTATCTTTATAGTCAATAGTAATTGGGTCAATCTTGGCATCAGTTAATGCCATTTCTATATCCCATTGATGTAATAAAACTCGCGAAGCTTGATTATAAAGTTCGACTCTATCTCTCGGAAATTCTTGATGACGATTCAAAATAGCCATCATAGTTAATAAAAGGGGATTTCCCGACAATTCTTTAATAGCTGAAGACTCTTGAATTGCTCGTTTAAACCTTTCTCTTTTCTTCTCCCTTTCCGCCTCATCCTGATAAGTAAAATCGTGCCAACGTTGAATAAAATCCTCAACTTGTTCATCTTCTAAATCTTGCAACATAAAATGATCGAACTCAGCATCTCGGAATTTTTGTGGCTGATAACCAATTACCCGCGAAGTAACAATAACCCGCACATTTTTATAGTCATTAGTAAAGCGATGAATATCGGTAATTATTTCCTCTCGTTTGACAGGATCGAAAACTTCATCTAACCCATCAAACATTACAATAGCTTCATTTTTTTGTAATTTTGCATGAACTTGTTGCTGAGGTAAATGACAAGTAACTCCACTACCTTTTTCCAGAAATCCCAGAAAATTTTTGCATTTATTAGCATCATGGTTCCGAACATAAGTCCGCAGTTCAATTAATAAAGGAATTGGCTGTAAAACTAAATCTTTTATAGGCGAGCCTGCCCATTTTAGAGCAATATATTGTAATAAAGTAGATTTGCCAGATCCGGGGTTGCCCAGAATCACTAAATGTTGATAATTTCTATTTTCAACTAATTCCACAACCGAGCGAATAGGTCGATCTAAATATCTCCAGTGGAGACTTTCCGATTGTTCTTGAGAAAAATCTTCTCCAAATTTCCCAGTCTCTTTTAATCCCTGCCGAGATTCTTGAGAAATTTCATGTACTTGAGGCAAAAATTCTTGAGATTCCCGAACATTTTGAGGAATAAACATTTCCCATGATTTCAATTGATGATACGCATGAATAGTCGGATCTAAACTGTCTAATTTCAGATTTACATATTGTTCGATAATTTCTTTTCTATATCTTTTTAAGTCAAAATCTGGTCTAATTTCAGTATTTTTATTTTCCAGTTTATCCTGATTTTCTGCATCTAATATTTTCCGTAATTCATCGGACTTTATTCTAATAATTTTTGCTTTTTTCAGATAGTTGTTTGCTATTCCTACCCAGTCAAGTTTTTTGGGCAAATATGGATTTATTTGGTTCCAGGTTGTAGCCAATTTTTTAGTATCTAAAACTTTAATATCTTTATTAAATGAACTACCAATAATTCCTAAAACTGACTCATTTTTCAGAAACAGTTTGAAAGGTTCAGTGTATTCCTCAATTTGATTTAGATTTAATTCAGCAAGTTCTAATTCTTGCTGTACTAACTCTAAAAGTTCCTTAATAGCTTCTGCCGTCGCTTTTTCTAGAGTTTCTCTTTCTGTATTAGTTATCCTATCTGTAAAATCAGTAATACATTCCTTAAAAAAATCTTTAAGATAGTCTTCAGTTTCTTCTTGAGCCAATTTTCCTAGAACTTCTTGAGCAAGAAATCCCACTAATTGGCCACCTGCCACAATACTAAACCATTCAATCATGATTATTTTACCTTTGATTTTAACTAACTATCAGCTTTTAGCATTCACCTAGCCTTTTGCAGAGGAACTTCGTTAACAGCTTTTTGGGCTTAGGTTGAAATCCTATGCTCAAGGTCAAAAAAAATGATTCTACTGATTGCTAAGTGCTGAGTGTCCATTGATTTTGTAATTATATACAGCTATCAGCTCAAGTAAACACTATAGCATTGCATTATTGCGAGATGATTTATAATCAAAGATAAAATTTTACCTGAAGGATTGCTGAATAGAAAACATGAAAATTAACTGTCCTAAATGTAAATCAAATAATATTAGAAAAAATGGATATAGGCGAGGTAAGCAAAATTATCAATTGCTTTGAGTGTGGTCGTAAATTTGTAGAATTTTATTCTCAAGAAGTAAAAGAAAATTGTTTAACTATGTATGTTAATGGTAATAGTTTTAGAGGAATTGAGAGAATAACTAAGGTTAATCATAATACAGTTATACGTTGGGTAAGACAGATGGAGAAAAAATTCTTATAAAAGAAGAATGAACAGATAATACCATTAGTTATAAAATTAGATTATTTACAAAAATTTAGAGGAATAAAAAAATATAAAATATCGATATTAATAGCATTTAAGTAAGATTTTTAGTATATTTTAGAGTGGAATATAGGAGATATAAATCCAGAAATATTTGAAAAATTATGGGAAAATATTAAACACTGTAACTGTTATTGTTGGATGACAATTGGTAAAATTTATTCGGCAATAGCGAGAAAATTATCAGTAAAACATCCATGAATAGAGTAGAAAGTAAAAATAGTAGATTGAGATATTATTTAGCAAAATTACATCGAAAAGTTTTGGATAATTCTCAATATAAATAAATGTTAATTTTATCAATAAAGCTATTAATTTATTACTTAAAAAAGAAAGAAATTAATAGTTTAAATCTGTTTTAATATTTAGTTTTTTAGGTATTCACGTTGGAGGATTAAAGCAACAGCTAAATCCCCTGTAATTTGACATCTTTTAAACTTATGAAAAAATTGCATATCATTCTGCATAGGAATACTTACTGTCATAGGTTGAGTCAAAGGTGTCGATGTAGCAACTGCTGTTGTTAGTGGAAGTACATCATATCGACTTTTTTGTACGGTAATATCATATCCGGATGAACACTTATAAATAATTAGGGAGGAGTCAGGAGTCAGGAGGGAGAAAGAAGGTATGAGGAGGGAAAAATTTTTTTTATCACTAATTAAGCGGACATGATATAACGTCTGGTCTACCAATAGCAATTTGTTTTGAGTTACCGATAAAATTGGTGACTACTCGATATTTAGGTAGTAACTGTGGAATTAATATTCTAGCGATCGCTGCCACCAGTTGGTTATGAAAGTCAGGCCAAAATTCAGGTTGTTCGAGGTATGGGTTCATTCCGGGAAATAGGTTAGACATAATTCAAAGTAAGGAAAAAGTAGTGTTTGGGAATAGGGAGTAGCAGTGGGAGCATCTTGCTCCCTTGCTAGACATTGTTCATCCCTGTCCACAATATTAAAAAATGATAACCCTGTAGGGACGTTGCATGCAACGTCCCTACTTTATCGTTTACTCAATGTCATCTGCTGTAATTTATAATAAACAGGACCTACGCACGGACACTAAATCAAGTGAGGGCGAATGCCATTCGCCCCTACATATGGCGTTTTCAAGGGAGTTGCATGGGTAAGTCCTGATCAAACAATCATTTGGTGATATAATGCTTAATTCGTTAGGAGGTACTGATAACTGAATCTAAACTGGCGAGCAAAATGCTCGCACTGCAACAATCATTTGCTGATATAATGCTTAATTCGTTAGGAGGTACTGATAATTAAGTAACTAACTGATAACTGATAACTAATAACTGATAACTGAAATGACAATATTTGAAACTAACCCATCGAACTTTCCCCAATTACTCGAAATGGTAAAAGATGGAGATGAACTTAATCTACAAACAGGAGACTACAAAGCACCTTTTACTATTGATAAATCAATTACCATTCGTGGTAGTGGCACCGATACAGTGATTTTTGCTGCAACTGAACCCCCATTAACAATAACAGTTCCGGAAGTACGACTGGAAAATTTAACAGTAGAGCGAACAGTTGGTGGTGACAATGGGGAAGTTGCTATATTTGCTGAACCTAATACTAATCCCATTTTGAACCAGGTGAAATTAAATGGTATTGCAGAAAATGTGGAATGGGAGGGAGCAAGTTGGGATATTCCGACAATTCTCGACTTTGGGGAAGTAGAAATAAATCGACAGGTGGAACGGGGATGGGAGTTACAACTGGGTGCGGTTTGTGAGGTTTTATGTAATTTAAAATGGTTGCAGGTGCGCTCTAGTTATCTCTCACCGGGGCGACAAAATTTAGAGGTTGTGCTGAATACTGCTGATATTCCTACTGGTACAAATTTATCTGGTTTAATTTCTCTGTTTTCAGAAGATGGTAGACGGGAGTTGGAGGTTGCTGCTAAAGTTATTTCCCCACTTCCGACAACTCCGGTGTTGGAAAAGGAAACACAAAATTTGCCTGCTAAAGTTTTGAATTCTCAAGATTGGGGTTATCGGTTTGTCGGTAGTGCGGTGGATAGGTTTGTTCGCGCTCAGTTGGGTGAAGTTGCTATGAAGAAATATCCAGAATTTCAACAACGTCGAGCAAAAGCAGAATCATTGATGTCTGAGATATTGGATGAAGATTCTCATTTATATTATGTGCGTCGTCAAGCACCGGGAAAGGAAGAGGGGGAAGAAATTTGGGAACTGACAATGGCGACTGATAGGGAGGAGAAAGAGTGGGAAAAAACGCTGAAACTTAGGGGAGCAGTTAATATTGATGGAGACAGGGTGTTCAAAATATTATCGGTGCAGTTGATTTCTCAAACAGCAGAAGAGGATGAGTTTAGTCTAGCGTTGCAAATTCGTTTGTTGCCACAACATCAGTTCCGACGAGGGATACCGTTGGGAGCAGTCCGCTCTATGGGTAAAATGCCTTTTTTTGGCGATCGCCTACCTACACAAGACCAACTTCCTATTTGGACGACTTTTGTGGAAATAGAGCAACGTCTGGCAGAAAAACGTCAATTTTGTGTAGAGTTTCTTAGTCACAACTATGGTAGTGCAAGGAGAAAGGTTACTTTTGAAATTGATATTTCTTCAGCGACTATTGATGGAACACCGGAAACTGCTATAGACGATATTGAGTTTCGACGGCGACTTTTCGAGGCAAAAAATCAAGATATTCAGCTTTTTAATATTTCTCCGGAAGGTAGAGATGGTAGAGATGGGGAAAAGTTGGGAGCGATCGCTACTATTGACTGGGAAAAAAGTCAGGTGCGGATAATGTTGGATAGTGAAATTTTGGAAAGTATTGCTCGTGGGAGTTATAAAATACCGTCTAAAGGGTTTCTATTTTTTGTTGCTTTTGGGGATATTGCGCAGGTGCAACGGAAACGCAGAGCGCTGGAAGATTTACAAAATGGGCGCTGTCAGAATCCATATTTGGGTGAATTTTTCTTTGATGCTACCTGTGCGCGAGTTCCGAAAAAGACGGTCAAACTGCAACCCCATAATTTATTGTTACCTGCTGCGAATGTTAATCAACTTGCTGCTGTGGAAAGGGTTTTGGCAGTTCCAGATTTGGCTTTGATTCAAGGTCCCCCTGGAACTGGGAAAACTACTGTTATTGCTGAAATTTGTTATCAGGTTGCTTTGCGCGGGGGGCGGACTTTGATTGCGTCTCAGGCAAATTTAGCGGTTGATAATGCTTTGAGTAGGTTGGTGCATAATCCGGTTATTCGTGCTGTCCGCAAGGGAAAAGCGGAGAAAGTGCAGGAAGAGGGGGAACCGTTTTTGGAGGAGCGGGTGATTGATACTTGGTTAAAAAATACTGCTAATGATTGTGAAAAAGATTTGCGGGAACGACTGCAAAGGGTGGAAGTTTTACGGGATTTATTAGTAGAGTCTGAGAGGTTTAATGATTATTTGGAGTTGGAGAAAAAATGGGTAAGTGAACAACAGGAGTTGAGCGATCGCCACACTATTTTGGAGGCAAGTCTAGCAGAATTAGAAAGAGAAGTTTTGCAAGTTGAAACTGACAGAAAGGAATTAGATTTTTTGGTATTGGGATTGGAGAATTTATTGAATTCTGCACCTAATGTTAATTGGGAAGATGAGGAGGTTATAAATTTTTTACCTCGTTTACAACCTTATTGTCAGGAGGAAAAGTCGGTCAAATATTTGGTAGAGAATGTGCGTTTAGGTCGGAATATTGCTAAAGATATTGGTTGGGAAATTCCAGTATTGGGAGCTTTTGGTTTAGCAGCTTGGTTGGAGAAAAATTTAGCTGTTTCGTTGCCAGAATTTCAGAATGGTTTAGGTGTGGCAAAAAAGGCAGTTATGGCAATGTCGGAAAGTGAGAAATTATTACAGATTTATCAAAAGAGTCATAGTCAGTTTGAGCAGCTTAAAAAAGATATTCAGGAACAAGAGATAATTTCGGAAAATCTACAAAAAAAACTAGAAGAATTAGAAACGCAAAAAAGTCAAATAGATTTAGTTGTTGGCGAAGTAGGTGTTTGGATAAAAAAAGTTGGTAAAGAGCGGATATTTGAGGAATTGAAAAAATGTTGGGAAACTGGTGAAGGTTTCCAATTAGATTTAATTGGATTACCAGAAAGTCTGATGAAACTTGCTAGTAGAGAAAAATTACAACTTTTGCCAAATTATGCTCAACCTATTAATAATTTGCCAGATTGGGAAAGATTAGAAAAAGCATTAAATGCAGAGTCAAGTCGTGGTTTTAAAAATATTCAAGGTAAAGAATATCGTTTTGATGAATTTTTGCAGATTACTCTCAGTAAACCACCCATAGTTTTGTCAGAAAGAGATTATCAAAACTGGCAAGAATTTACTAAAGCATTTGCGATATATCCGCAACTTGGTCAACAAGAAAGGCAAGATTTAGTGAGAAAAACTAAACAATTTTTCCAGGAAAGTCGGCAGAAATATAGTTTGGCTTGGCAACCAGATAATCTGTCAAAAACTTTCACAGAAGTCATAGATAAAATATTCAATAAAATTCTCCATAATTCCCGTGAATTTTTACTCCCTGCTAAACAAGAAAATCTACATAAAATTCTTAAAAATCAGAAACAGTCAGAGGAAAATATTCAATTACTGGAAAACTACAAACAAGAACTAGAGATAGTCGAGAAAAAAGGAAAAGATTCCCATCAAAAGCTTGAGCAAAAATATCAAGAGTTTCTCCAAGCATTACAAGAGATAAATCCTAAAGTAGAGGTTAACCCAGAAATTCGTAATTTAGTCAAACAGTATCTTGACTGTCAACCATTAGAAGTATTAAACGATAAATCCAATTTTGTCGAAAAAGTAAATTCCTGGGAAAATAACCTCAAGCAACTTGAGAAAATCGCTCCCCTATTACAACCTTTTACCGTTCTTGTAGAAATTCAAAATATTCTCCAAGAAAAACTAAATACTATCCAAAAAAAAGCAGATAAATTCCAGGAAAAACTCCAATCTTGCCAAACAGAAATTAATCAAATTAAAACAGCATTAGAACAAACAGTACCAACCAATTTAATTGAAGAGAGAAACTGGTGGAAATTAGCATGGCAAAAAATCCCAGAAAATCTCAAACCTACCGTTCCTGAAACAGAATTATTTGCCATAGAACTTTTACAGAAAATCAAAATTCAACAGCAAAACTGGCAACAAGAATTAGAAACAGAAGAAACCAACCTCAACCGCAACCAAAAATTTATCCAAGACTGGATAGAAAAACTCAAAAAACCTTCAGAAAAAGATAGTAACGATTTGAGGAAAATTTACCTCGACAATGCCAATGTTATTGGTATTACCTGCGTCCAAGCAGCCAGTCGGAGCTTTGCCGAAGAATTTAATAGTTTCGACGTCGTAATAATTGATGAAGTTAGTAAATGTACTCCCCCAGAAATATTAATTCCCGCATTAAAAGGCAAAAAATTAGTATTAGTAGGAGACCATCGCCAATTACCACCAATGCTCAATGATAATACTGTTGAAGAAATAGCTGAAGAGATGAAAATTTCCAAAGAAGAACTAAACTTTTTAGAAGAGTCACTATTTAAAACTCACTTCGAGACAGCAACAGAAAAAATCAAACAGATGTTAACCATTCAATATCGAATGCACCCGAATATTATGGGGGCAATTAATCAGTTTTATCAGCATCGTTTACAATGCGGTCTGCTCGAACCAGACCAACAACGCGCCCATAATTTAGGAGGTGAAATTATTCCAGAAAATCGACATATTATCTGGGTGAAAATGCCACAGTTGGAAAGTTTTATCGAACAAAAAGAAGGAACATCACCTTTTAACGAAAAAGAAGTTGATGTGATTGAAAAATTATGTGGGGAAATGGAGAAATCTTGGTCTGTTAAAATTGCCGATGGTTTGCCCAGGAAAGAATTAGGAATTATCACATTTTATAATGCGCAGTTGCGACTAATAGAGTCGAGAATTAATCCAGAAAATTTTCCATCCCTACATATTAGAACAGGAACAGTTGACAGATTTCAAGGAATGGAAAGACAAGTAATTATTGTGAGTATGGTGAGAAATAATCAGGAGGGAAAAGTAGGATTTGCTAAGAAACCAGAACGGGTAAATGTTGCTTTTTCTCGCGCTCAGGAATTATTAGTTATTGTTGGATGTCATGGGTTATTTACACAACATTATGGAATGGTGGGAAATATGTATTCAGAAGTTTCTAATGTTGTGCGTAGTCAAGGAGGGTTGATGGAAGTTTCTGATGTTTTAATGACTTGATAGTGTTCCTTCAAAGACATATATTGTCATTGCGAGGGGGAAGCAAAAGTAATTATTTGATTTGAAGCATCCAAAACCCCCGAAGGAATCTCTTCTATAATACCGGAGATTACTTCGGCTAAATTAATGTTGATTCCTAGAGGTTAAGTGTTTCGAGCACCGCCTTGCTGTCGCAAAACTGCGTTAACGCAATGACAATCACTTCTGTCGTAGAAAGGGGGGAAGTAAAGGTAATTATTTGATTTCAAGCACCGAAAACCCCCGAAGGAATCTCTTCTATAATACCGGAGATTACTTCGGCTAAATTAATGTTGATTCCTAGAGGTTAAGTGTTTCGAGCACCGCCTTGCTGTCGCAAAACTGCGTTAACGCAATGACAATCACTTCTGTCGTAAAAAGGGGGGAGCAAAAGTCATTATTTGATTTCAAGCACTCAAAACCTCGAAGCAATCTCTTGAAAGTTAACTACCAAAGACACATATTGTCATTGCGAGGGGGGAAGCAAAAGTCATTATTTGATTTCAAGCACCCAAAGCCCCCGAAGCAATCTCTTCTATAATACCGGAGATTGCTTCGGCGCTCTTTAATGGTGATTCCTAGAAGTTAACTGTTTCCATAACCGCCTTGCTGTCGCAAAACTGCGTTAACGCAATGACAAAGCCACTTCTAACTATAACCAATAACGTCATTGCGAGGGGGGAAGGAAAAGAAATTATTTTTCAATACACACTCTCAACACCCCCCGAAGCAATCTCTTCTATCATACCGGAGATTGCTTCGGCGCTCTTTAACGGTGATTCCTAGAAGTTAACTGTTTCCATAACCGCCTTGCTGTCGCAAAACTGCGTTAACGCAATGACAATCACTTCTGTCGTAGAAAGGGGGAACGATTGGTATCTGATAACCGATAAATAGGTTATAAAAAACTGATAACTGAATGTCAGACGGCTGAAACGGCTATATGTTACAGTCTACAAGTCTCTGCGCGAGAGAAGAGAGAAGAGAGAGCACCACCCCGCGCCTTCCCCAACACCCACCCACATCCCCTTACACCAACCCAACCCCCCTTCCCCACCGCGGGTAGGTGCCCCGTGTAATGTGTATCCCGACTAAAAGTTAGCTCAGAGTATACCACAAATTTGCCTCCTTGACGCCATCCAACTTTATCGCAAAAAGCTTCCCATATTTCACGATCATAGTTCCTTGTTCCACCCAAACTCTGATAAATCTGCTTTTGCACAGAAAAGCCAAACTTACCATTACTATATTTTACCCAAAGTTGGTCAATAGTGCGCAGGTCTTCACAAGGAAAATTATCTATATCCTTAGCACCCAAATAACCTTCATTTTCTCGTCTTGCAACTTTCAACATACAACGCTCAGTTTCCTGGTCTGCTTCTTTCCACTTTCCTGCCGCTAATAAATCACGCAATTTAGTATAGTTTACCCCTCTAACTGAAACCAAAGGTACATCATTAGAAACAAAATTTTGTCGAGGTTGTTGAATTTTTTTAGTAACAGAAACAGCAGAATTACCAAACCCCAAATCCGCCAAAACATCCTCAACCTTCTGATAACGTTGCTTCGGTTTTTGCTCCACCAAACTGTCTAAAACTTTCCCCAATTCATCACTGACAAAATTTCCATTTAAACAATCTCGCCATACCCATTCCATTTCCATCACATCATACAAATCAAATGGATTCATCTGAGTCAATAAATGCAAACAAGTCACCCCCAAACTATACAAGTCACTTCCAGACTTTGCCTTTCCCATCGACTGTTCCGGGGCGCAATATTCTGCGGAACCAATAACCGTTCCAGTCACCATCGGACTTTGAGTTTTAGGCAGAACTTTAGCTGCTCCAAAGTCAACCAAAACTAACTTTTTATCTCCCTCTCTCCTAATAATATTCTCCGGTTTAATATCCCGATGAATCACATTATGACTGTGAAAAAACTGCAAAACAGATAATAAGTCTATTAACAATTCTCGAATCTGACTTTCATTAAAAACCCCACGATTATCTAACTCTTGTTGCAGAGTTTCTCCTTTAATAAATTCTTGTACTAAATATTGACGACTATCCACAGAAAAATAAGCAAAAAGTTCAGGAATTTGTGAATGCTTTCCTAACAATTCCAACCTTTCCGCTTCCTGTGCAAATAACTCGGCAGCTTTTGCCACAGTTTCCGTTCCCTGAGCTTGAGGAAGAAACTGTTTAATCACACAAAAAGGTTTAGAAGGTTTAAACTCATCTACTGCTAAAAAAGTTCGACCAAAACCACCTTGTCCGAGAATACTTTTTGCCCAATAACGTTCTACAAGTAATAATTTATTTCCGCATTTTTGACAGAATTGAAAATTATCGGGATTAATAGTTAGACATTCCGGGTTTAGACATTGAGACATAATAAATTAATGGATAATTGATAATGGATAATTCATAATTAACACAGTGTATTCCAGGTTTACGAAGTACAGTAGAACTAATCACTTTTTAAATGGTTTTTGAAGTATAGAATTAAGTTTTAATTCAAAAATTGTGTCAATTTAGTATAATTACTATACCACACTTACATGAAATAGGCTGTAATTAATCTCCAGAGGTTTAAAGCCTCTCCTTATCAAGGATGATTGATAATTGATAATAAATTAGTTATCAATTAATAAATAATTATCCATTAATGAAACCGATATCTAAAGTTTAGTTTAATCTTAAAGTTTTGTTGACTTTTACTTAATTATTTTCAGGTATATCTTAGCTCAAGAAAGAAATCAGAATTCTTTAATCTGAAAAGCGCTGTATAATGAAATTAATTCATTGATGCCATCCAGTGCGAGCTAGAAGCTCGCGAATTTGTTTTAACGAATGGTTCGGGAGCTAGATGCTCCCACTATCTAAAAACCTTCGGGAGCATGGGAGGGTAAAATGGTTTGGGATATTAATTTATAATGAAATTAATTTAATAGTTGTAGGTACTGATAACTGGTAACTGGTAACTGATAACTGATAACTGATAACTGATAACTGATAACTGAAAAAGCAAATGTTTCTAGAATCTCCTACTAAATATATCGACTCCCAATTAAATAATTTAGCTGATAAAATCGAAAAAGATAGCCCTGGTTTGTCAGTTTTTGCTGCCCGTCAATTTTGTTATCAACTATATCAAACCCCGGTTCAAATTGAAATTACAAAAGAACGAGATTTGAATATTCTTGAGGAGTTTATTCTTAGAGCAAGTCTTGAGTTTAATCCTCCACCAACTGAAGTAGAATTAGCACAAATATTAAAGTTAGATCCGATATTTATTCAAAATACTACTAATACTCTTAAATCTCTACAAACCTTAACTCTAACTCCACCAGATTCTAGAATTACTATAACTTCTGAAGGCAAAGAATTTTATACAAAAGGTTCCTTGCCACAACCGCCAGAAAATAAAATTATTTATGCTATTACTAATCCTCTTTCTGAAGAAATCAACTGGCGACTTTCTGCTGCAATATCTAAATCTCCTGAACTACCAAATTTAGCAGATTTTATAACCGTTGAAAATACAATCCCTGATATTACTAATTTGACTATTGAAGAATTTAAACAGCAAATATTGGATTCTGATTTAGGTATTCATCTACCAGAATCAGGGCAAATAGTTACAGATTTTTCTGTAGATAAAGATGCAGAAAAAATTACCTGGAAAGCTATTTCTATTTTGGTAATATTTGATGTGATTGAAGAAAAGTTAATTTTACAAGCAAGAGAAGGAAATAAAATTTTAGAATCAGTATCAAATCAATTACAAGAAATGGCAGAAAAGGGAGAAATTTTGCTCAATGAATTACGTGGTTTACCTCCTGAGTCTATAGCCTCTCAAACAGAATCAATTTTAGAATTAAAAAACCAAAAAGTTGAGGAGAGACTACAAAAAATTCAGCAAAAAGCAAATGAAATAATTAAACAAACTAGAAAGAAGGGGAGAAAAACTTTACCCAAAAATTCCGAATTTATCTTGTTACGCGATCGCCAGATTAGACCGGAGTTTTTATCTACTCTTAAAGCAGCAACTCAACAGATTTTAATTTACTCTCCTTGGGTGACTGAGGAAGTAGTCGATCAGGATTTTATGCAACTTTTACAAAAGTTGGCAAATAATGGAGTGTGGATTTTAATCGGATATGGAATAGCCGAAAAACAAGCAGAAGAAACTAAACCAATGTCGCCCGAAGTTGAAGAAAAATTGTTAACAATTAGAACTCCTGAAGATTTACCAGCAGCTCAGATATTTTGGTTAGGAAATTCCCATGCTAAAGAGGTATTAGTAGATAGAAAAATTCATTTATCTGGCTCTCATAATTGGCTTTCTTATCGGGGAGATAGAAATTTTCGAGGAGAGACAACTTATAAAGTCACAAATACTGATACTGTTAATTCAGCTTATGAATATTTACAAGCTAGATTTCAATCTCATGCTGAGAATTTATGGGAGTCAGCAGTTTCAAATCAGGATATTAATTTAGCTATAAAATCTCTTTGTATTTGGGGTGCTTTAGGTATGGCAGAAATAGCATTCCAAGAATTACAATATCATAATTGGATTGAACTTTTTCCAGTCTGGTTAAAAGTAGTTATTCAGGGGTTGAGGTCACAACAAATTTCACCAGATGAACCGATTTTTGAGAAAGCAATTTCCTGGCTAAATATAGTTGATAAATCAGATAAAAATATAGAAGATTTACAGTCTGGATGGCAAAGAGTTATAGAAGCGATCGCTCGTCAAAATCGCCAAGCAGCTTTAAGTTTATTAAATGAGGCAGCATGGGCAGAATTTATCCGTTTAAAAATTTCTTCAACAGACACCCCAGAAAAATTTATATTGAATCTGTAACAAGCAGGATGCTTATGTTACGACAATTATAGCGGTTTTCACAAAGGTAGACTACAAAACTTCTTCCTTCTTCCTTTAAACCTAAATCTCTGTAGTCTATATTAATGAAAACTGTTATAAGTAACACAAGCATCCTGCTTGTAACTCCGAAATTGCTGTCAAAAAGCTATAAATTTAGAAAAATCTCTGGCAGAAAGGGGACGACTAATTAAATAACCTTGAATTAATTCGCAACCATTAGCATATAAGAAATCGCTTTCTTCTTTAGTCTCTACTCCTTCTGCAATAACTTGAAAGTTTAATTGTTTAGCCATGCGAATAACAGCATTAGTAATAGCCGCATTTTTGTAATTTTTATGAATATTTTTAACAAAAGAACAGTCAATTTTTAGAGTATTAAAATCAAAATGTTGTAAATATGCCAACGAAGCATATCCTGTACCAAAATCATCAATTGAAACTTCAATTTTCGCTGCTTTTAACATTTTAAACTGTTCTAATGTCATGTCAATATCTTGCACTAATACACTTTCAGTTAGTTCTAATTTAAGGCATTGCGGTGGGATTTCATATTTTTTCAAAATCTTTAAGATTTCTTCAGCTAAATTAGGTTGATGAAACTGTTTACTTGAGATATTGACAGAAATTTGTAGATGTGGCAAACCCTCTTTTTGCCAATCTTTTATTTGTTTACAAGCAGTTTCTAATACCCATTGACCTAGAGGAATAATAAAACCTGTTTTTTCAGCTAAAGGAATAAATTCAGCAGGAGAAACTCTACCTCTTTCAGGAGAATTCCAACGGATTAAAGCTTCTGCACCAAAAACTTTTTTTTTGCTTAAATTAAATTGTGGCTGGTAATATAATTCAAATTGTTTGTTTTCAATAGCTTGATTTAATTCTATTCCTTGTTTTTGTAGTAAAAAAGCTTTTTCCTCTTCAAGTTGGCTAACTCTATATTTTAGGATTTCTAAGAAACCAGACATTTCGATAGGATCGATAAGATTAGCTAAATCTGTTTCTGTTATTATTCCTAATAATTCCCCTTTTTTTCCTGTTATAACTAACCTTCTAATTCGTAATTATTCCATTTTTTGATAGACTTGAAGAAGGTTATCTTCTGGTTTTAAACAAAATAACGGATAACTCATTAGTTGCTCGGCAGTAAGCTCTTTTAAATTTATATCTAGTGCCTGAAACTGTACAATATCTTTTTCTGTAATAATTCCTAGTGGAGTCAAAATATCTGATTTCTGTTCCACCAAAAGAATACAACTAACCTGATTAAAAACCATTTTTTTTGCTATTTCCATAACAGAAGTAGAGGGAACATCCCAAATTACATGACGAGTCATAACTTCATCAACTTGTCGAAACCGGAAAAAATAACGTGGACTTAGAATTTGACGCAAACTAGATAAAGTAACTAACCCAATAGGATAACCCTGTACATCTAAAATAGGTAAATGGCGAATACGATGACGACGCATTAAACTATAGGCAATGTATAAGTCACTAAATTCGTCATAGAGAAGTGATACAACTGGACTCGTCATTAGTTCGCCAACAGTCTTATTTTGTAATGTTTTTCCTTGAATAGTTAATTTAACTAAATCTCTTTCTGTAATAATTCCTACTAATTTTTTATTTTCTACAATTAAGATACAACTGCTAATTTGACCAATATTTTTCGAGGCAGGTATCCTATTTTCACTATAACTAATCTGACAAGAACTTCCTTTTGCTTTTGTCATTAGACTAATAGCTTCATTTAAACTTGTTGAAGGGGTGAGAATACAGGGAGAAAAAATAATACTTTTAGCTATATTCATAAAATGATATCTAGAGCCAAAACTGTACAGATAATTTTATTATAGCTAATTAAGGAATATTCAAACCAATAAATGATATTTAAACTATTAGAATTAAACACTACTGCAACAACCGTCATTAATTGATAATTGATAATTACCTCTCCCTTTTAGGAGGAGAAACTTGATAGGCAATTGGGATAATAGTTGATAAAATTTGTATGGCTGCTTGGGATTCAGCTATCTCCATTTCTGGTAAAGTGATTAAGTCTAAAGGCGCTTTGTCTGTCCACAACGTTTTTGTTTTTTCTAATGCTTGCTTAATATCAGACTGAATAGGGGATTTAGGTAAAGGGAATCCTAACTCATTGATGACTGTGAGAGCTGTATCTAATCCTTTCAAGAATTTGTTCTGCGCTCCATAACCCAGAATCGCGATCTCATAAACTTTAAT
>NZ_JBNHEQ010000165.1:0-30517 GCF_050016015.1 Dapis hubbardiae BLCC-M172 | reverse complement strand
TAGCGGTGGGTAGCACTATCGCCACCCGACAGACTTTATCTAAAATCTAAAAACTATTGCGCAACAGTTGAATTAATTCTCAATCTAAACCAAACAATAGCATTTCTCTATAAGAATGCACTTACAGCAGTTTTTATTTTAGTAGACCACAGTAGTAGCGCGTCTAGCTTAAAAATGTGGGTAAAGAGCAAGTGTGCGGAAGACCTCTGCCCCGACCCCTCTCCTGCAAGGAGAGGGGGGAAATATTCTCCCCCTTCCCTACCAGGGAAGGGGGTTGGGGGGTTAGGTTTTTTACCCACAATTTTAGCCTAGACGTCCTAGTAGGTGCGTTTTCCTATGGTATCAAACCTATTCGTTATAACTCCTGATATCAAATCCGGATAATTACTATACTCAAGTCCGCAGCGTCTGGAACGGAGTGGAAGGTTTGCGGAGCATTCCGGAACGGATAGCAATCTCCTCAACATAAGAGATTGCTTCCTATCATCGCAATGACCACTGTTAAACCGGATTCTATACAGCAGTTTTCATTTGAGTAGACCACAGTAGGGGACTAACCATGGTTAGTCCCTACAAGGTTTTGGTTGTGACGATGTGGTTTATCAATCAGCAAAAGCGCTGTATGACTTCTGAATTCTGACTTCAGCCATAACTTCCATAGAAAAGAGCCTGTATGTTTGATACAAGCTCTTATAAAAAAAGTCTAGAAATATTCTCCAATTTTATAGTGAATATTATTCACTAATATTTTCCCAAAGATAACTATTTAATTTCTACCTTAGCTCCTGCTTCCTCTAATTGCTTCTTGATATCTTCAGCAGCTTCTTTAGCAATACCTTCTTTCAGTGGCTTAGGTACAGACTCTACCAATTCTTTTGCTTCTTTCAGACCTAAACCTGTGATAGTACGAACCACTTTCAGAATAGCAATTTTCTTATCTGCTGGAAACTCTGTTAGAATTGCATCAAATTCTGTTTGCTCTTCCTCTGGTTCTGCTGCCGCTCCTGCACCAGGCGCTCCTGGCATAGCCATAGGCATCATCATACCACCACCACCTGAAGCTGCAGTAACCCCAAAAGCATCTTCAATTTGTTTCACTAATTCAGATGCTTCTAGCAGAGAAAGTGACTTAAGTTGTTCTAGAATTTCATCAGTTTTTGCAGACATTATTAATCTCCTATTTGTTGTTAATTTACAATTATTTGTTGAGGATTATTTTGACTATTTATTATCTGAAGTTTAGTCATAAAATTGATAAAATATCAGTCAAAAAAATCACTTTGAAAAAGGAAGAATTCATTAATTGATAATTGATAATGGATAATTGATAATTACCTCTGGTTAAAACTGAGAGGATTGAATATCAGGAAATATAATTTCTTTTTTCCCCTATCCAAGGGGATGCTTTAAACCAGAATCATTTAATAATTAATAATTGGGTAAAAAGCAGGAAAAAAGAAAGCTTAAATTCCTTATAGAACCCATTTGGTATCTCTACCAAAATTCAATTAACTTTTTAGCAGGAGTGACCCTTACGAGAAAAAGGTTGAAAAATATTTCAATATACCTCATCTCCCCTACTCCCCTACTCTCCTTGTTCTTCCTTTTCGGAAACTGCTTTCAGAACCCTACTTACAGTAGCTGGAACCTCATTAATACCAGTAGCAAGCTGAGTAGGTACAGCATTCAATGTACCAGCCAACTTACTAGCGATACTATTAATAGAACCAGCAATTTGAGCAATTAACTCCTCCTTAGAAGGTAGATCGGCGATCGCTTTAACTTGATCTTGAGTCAGCACTCGCCCTTCCATGACGCCACCCTTAAATTCTGTTTTCTTGGTGGCTTTTTGGAAGTCTTGGTATGCCTTAATGGCACCGCCAATATCATCCTTCAAGAAAAGGAAAGCATTAGAACCTGCAAGTAACTGTTCCATAGGTTGCCAGTTACTATCTTCTTTAACGGCAATTCCCATCAAAGTATTTTTAGTAACTGAACAAACGCTACCTGTAGGTATTAGTCTCCTGCGGAGATCTGTAATCTCAGCAACAGATAATCCTTGATAATTAATCACCAGGGTTAGTTGACTTTCACTCAAGTTTTGCTTGATATCTGCCAACATTTCCTGTTTTTGTTCTTTAGTTTTGCCCATATTTATCACCTGCTTTATAAAACTGATACAATTTGTCACATAATCTGACAAATTGATGTTTACTTCCTGCTGTACGGACGTTGCATGCAACGTCCCTACGAGGCCGTAGACGGTTGCTCATCCACAGGCATTGACGGTCAAGCCCACCGCATTTATCAGATTCAAGCTCTTTGACAAATCAAAAGCCCCGGCAGATTTTGGTATCTGCCAGGGCTAAGAATTATAAAATCCAAGTCAAGCAATTAAATTAGGGTCTTTTACAAAACCCTCTATTGTTGTCTTTGAATAATTAACTCTTGAACCTCGGCAGGAAATTAAGCTATTAGCACCTACTGTCTTCAGCTCTTTGATTTTGATTATTTAGCTTGAAAAATCTCAATAAATTGAAATTAAGCTGCTTCCGTTAATTTTAGATCCCGCAAACTATTAACTTCAATTTCTATTGAAGGCCCCATTGTTGATGATATAAATACACTACGCCAGTAGCGACCTTTAGCACCAGAAGGACGGTTGCGGTCAATACACTCTTGTAGAGCTTTTAAGTTTATCAGTAAATCTTCTGCTGAAAAAGAAGCTTTACCAAACATAACATGAACAATACCAGTTCGGTCTGCCCTAAATTCTAACTTACCTGCTTTAAATTCGTCAATTGCTTGTGCCAGGTCAAAAGTTACAGTACCGCCTTTCGGGGATGGCATTAAACCTCTCGGTCCGAGTAAACGACCTAGTTTTGCTACTTGAGGCATCACATCAGGTGTAGCGATTAACCTGTCAAAATCCATCATACCTTTACTAATTTGTTCAATTAGCTCTTCTGAACCTGCTAAGTCTGCTCCTGCTGATAGAGCTTCGTTAACTTTCTCACCCTTAGCAATGACGGCAATTCTAATTGTTTGACCTGTTCCCTTCGGCAAGGCTACTGTAGTTCGTAGTTGTTGATCTGTATATTTAGGATCGATTCCTAAACGAATATGAGCTTCTGCTGCTTCTGGAAATTTTGCTGTAGCTGTTTCTTTTAAAAGTTGAAGTGCCTCTTCTGGTTCATAAGCTCGCTCTTCTACTTTTTTTCTTAGTTCTTCTAATCTACGAGAGACTTTTTTTGGCATTTAATCCTCCTGGGGTACCTAACGAAGCTCTGCTTCTCCCCCTATATTTTTTACTTTCAGTTTGACTTTTATTAGAAATTGAATTAATAGTTCATAAAAATATGGTCAAATATGACATATCCTTAATTAATTTTGCAGGTATTACTCTGACTGGGTGAATTACACACCCTCTATCCCATGGTCAAAGAGATTAAAGTTTTAATTCTGACTCTGCTGATTAATTCTCAAATTATTTGCATATATAAGGGAAGTGCCTTTTTGGAGTCTTTAATAAACTACCAGTTCAAGACTCTAAAATTCTCATCCAGGTTAGTATAAAGAGCATACTAAAGATTAAAAAATTGCTCCCCTACTCCTCTACTCCCTAACTCCCCTACTACTTAATCAGCGATCGTAATACCCATATTTCTTGCTGTACCTGCCACAATTTTCATTGCAGCTTCAATGTCATTAGCATTGAGGTCTGGCATTTTTGTTTGGGCAATTTCTTGGAGTTGAGCCTGTGTAATAGAGCCTACCTTTGTCTTATGTGGTTCACTAGAACCACGATCTACCCCTGCTGCTTTTTTAATTAAAACTGCTGCAGGTGGAGTCTTCAGAACAAAAGTAAAACTACGGTCTTCATAAACTGAGATTTCTACTGGTACTACCGTACCCGCTTGGTCTGCAGTTTTGGCGTTATACTCCTTACAAAACGCCATAATATTCACACCATGCTGACCTAAAGCTGGACCAATAGGCGGAGAAGGGTTAGCCTTTCCTGCCGTAATAGCCAACTTAATCAGCGCCACGACTTTTTTTGCCATTAGTTATGTTTTTCTACCTGATTAAACTCTAATTCTACAGGCGTATCGCGTCCAAAAATGGATAATAGCGCCTTCAATTTACTTCTTTCTGGACTTACCTCAATTACATCACCTTCAAAGTCTTTAAATGGCCCTGAAAGTACCGTAATATGGTCTCCTTCTGCCACTGTTACTTTTAGCATAGGCTCTTGCTCTTGAGCTCGCTTAAAGATCCTCTCTACTTCTGAAGGACTTAGAGGTAATGGTTTAACATGACCGCGACCCCTTCCATAGCGACGCTTTTGTTCAGCCCCTACAAAGTTAATCACATTTGGGGTACTTTTGACAACCTGCCATGCTTCGTCATCAATTCTCCATTCTTTTGGTTCCTCATGCCAATTTAGCTTCATTTGTACTAATACATAGCCAGGAAAAACTTTTTCTTCACTATGTTGACGACTACCATCTTTACGAAGCCTAATTGCAGGTATATGAGGAATCTCTATTTTCAATATTTTATCTGTAACATCAAGAGTTTGAATCCGCTGAGATAAATTAGCTTTAACCCGTTTTTCACAGCCAGAGGCAACTTGTACTGCATACCACCGCAGCTCTCCTTTTTTAAACTCTTTAGTTTCTTCTCCTCCTTGTTCTGATTGTTTTGTCTCTTGTGTTTCTTCTGAATATAAATTCATCCAAACACCACCCCGGCTGCCCAACTAAAGAACTCATCTACTAGGTAAATGATTGTTGCTGAGAGAATAACCATCAATAGTACAGCAACAGACTCACTTATAAGTTGTTCTCTGCTTGGCCATACTACTTTATCTAGTTCTCCTTTTGTTTCTTGGAAAAAAGTTACAGGACTAAAACCTTCCTTATTTTCTTGTACTTTTATATCCTCTTTTTTGGCCACAATAATTACTTTCTCCCCTTAGTTTGTGATGTTATGTCATCACTCATGCTTATGCTATAACGGTAGCTCTCTCAACCTCATAGTTCAGGCTTTGCTGCTTCAAAAGCCATCGACTAATCAAGGCTCTACAAGAAGCAAAAATAAAACCCACAGAAACTCTTTCCACCGGGTTAAAGTTTCATTAGATACTCAAGGACGAATGTGCTAGTCTTAAGTTTTCCAACCCGTCCATTTGAAAGTTTCTGAGTGTTTCCCAGCAATAAACTTAGTTAGTTGCTACAAAATCAAAGATTAAAAGTCCCGTTATGCTTTAGATAGCACCAGCCTCGAAGGCCGAACCTCTTTCCGTTCTGAATGATTGCTTCAAAGACTGCAATTCTCAGCCCAACAACCTTATTTATACTAGCAAATTTCAGGTATAAATGCAACATTGATTTATGTTGACCAATCGCTCTTTTGTTCTCTCCTTTCAAAGCCAAGACGATTATTCTTTGGGTCAGGGAAACTTATTTGAAATAGAGAGTCCCTTAGCAGAAGATTAAGTTTTGTTCCAGTCACCTCAGCATCTTAGAGGAAAGGAAAAAGTATTTTTAACTTAGTGATTCAGCGCGCCCTGGAGGACTCGAACCCCCGACATCAGGTTTTGGAGACCTGCGTTCTACCAACTGAACTAAGAGCGCATAGTTGAGGTATTAGATTTTATCTAATCTACCTCGACAACTTTTGTTAGTATAACATAACTTTTGATCAAGTAGCAGAGAATTTTTGAGATTCTTTTTGACACTATAAAGGACGATCGAATCTTTGCTTAACACGAGTGGCCTTACCAACACGATCTCTCAAATAGTAGAGTTTAGCTCTACGCACTTTACCGCGACGGATCAATTTAATACTAGCAATCCTAGGAGAATGGAGTAAAAATACCCGTTCTACCCCGACACCTTGAAAAACACGACGGACTGTAATAGTTTCGTTTATACCTCCATTCCGCATGGAAATAATCGTACCTTCGTAGGGTTGGACTCGTTCTTTTCCTCCTTCTATAATTTTGACTCCGATTTTTACAGTGTCACCTACATAAAGTTGGGGAATTTTCTTTTTCGAGCCTTGCTTAAACTTTTCTATTTCTTCAGCTTCAATCGAGGAAATTATTTCTTGGGCTTTCATCATACTTATTAAAACTCACAATCTATTATTATATATCATTGACTACGAGCATGGCAAGAAATTGACACAATAACTATATATTGTTAGAACTTTACCGAAAAATAAAGGTATAAAGCCTATCACTCGCCGTGGAGAAACAAAAAAAATTTTCCTTTTATTCAATCCTATCCGTTTTTAGGGAGAGGTAATTATCAATTATCAATTATCCATTATTGAAAGTGTTTTTCAGTTTAGTAGACCACAAAATTTATCAAAATAATTGGGTCGTCCAACCCTGCCTTTTAAGGCGAAATGTTTTTGGAGGGTTGCTCACCCATCCCGATGACAAAAAAACTTCTAACTTTTGACTTCCTTAGAATCTAATCCCCACTACTACCGAATCTACTTGATCGCTCAACTGTCTTAATATATTGTGAAGGCAATATGTCCCAAAAATCCTGGGCAAATTCAGTTGAAGAAGAGTAAAATTGGTCAAAATGGGACATTATTCATCTCTGTAGGCATTTGCATGATGGCAGTTAGTTCAATATTGATGGCCTGTAGACAGAGGAGTGCGGAGACTTCTAGGATGAAGCAATAAAGTATTGTGAGCTTCAGATTAGCAAATATGGAACGAAAAATGAATACTCAACCTTCAAATCAGGGAGCCGAAACTCCTCAATCAGCAGAAGAAGTCCTGAAGTTAGTGATTCAAGACTTGGATAGTTTTCGTCAAAATTTGACAAATCAGTTAGGCCAAGATGTAAACAGATTAAGAGTAGAGAAAGAACAGCTTAATGAGGATGTAAATAGATTACGGAAACAATATGAACAGTTACAATCTCAACAACTAGAATCTCTGTCTCAGCGACAAATAGCCCAGCAACAATTATGGCTCAAACAACTCGCCCAAGTTCTGGCCAATAATTTACAACAACAATTAGGCCAGAAAATTAGAGAGTTAAGGGAGAATGTTGACCCAGGATTACAACCAGGTGGTTTTCCAGTAGGAGAGTTATCAGGATTACAACCAGGTAGTTTTCCAGTAGGAGAATTATCAGGATTACAACCAGGTGGTTTTCCAGGTGGAGAATTATCAATGAATAATCCTCCAGATAGCTATTATGAATCTGCTAATGAGTTGGGATATTCCTTGTCTGATGCTTTGAGCAGAACATTTGATACCCTAAAACAGGAGTTGGACAGTTACGAAAGTGACCTTTCTGTACGACTAAATAATATGCGTGGTATGGAGCAGCAGTGTGAGGTCATTCTAGAAACTTTGGTCAGTCGCCTTCAAACACAACTGGAAAACAATGATGTAGTTTCATCTGGAACTTATCAAAATGCTCAGTCTGGGTTTAGGAAATCAGTCAATACTACTTCTGCAGAAACATCAACTCCTGTTGAGTCACCTGTTGAGTCTCCAGAAAAACAGACTATATCTAAACCTGAATCTAGTCCCAAACCTCAAAAGTCTGCTTCTCAAGTTCAGGTTGGTTTAATTTTGGCTCTACTTTCAGCAGCAGCGTTATCTTTATTTAATGTTTGTATCAAGATTATTTTTAATACACCACCACAACCACATCAAATTTTTGGTGGTTTATTTTCAATGTCAGGATTAGTTAATCCTAATTTTGGTAATTCTTTATTAATTTTATTACTACGACTGATAGTAGTAATGTTATTAATGCCGATAGTAGCAACATTTCTCTATCCTGCTGTTTGGAGTGATATTGAACGTTTTATTAAATCCAAAGATTTTTCTTTATGGTGGAAGGTTATTGGTAGTGCTTTCTTTTTGTTTTTATCCCAGGTATTAATATATATTTCTATTGGTAATATACCTACTGGTATTGCCATTACAATTTTCTTTATTTATCCAATTATTACTGTTTTATTATCTTGGGTATTATTTGGCGATCGCCCTTCTATTGTAAGGACTTGTGCGATGGTTATTATTGGTTTGGGAGCAATTTTAGTTCTTCCTAGTGGCACTGGTAATTATCAACAAGGAGTTTTGGCTGGAGTAGGTGCTGGTATTACTTTTTCTGGATATGTTTTACTAACACAAATGTCCGCAGGAAAGCTTCATCCTATTCCATTTAGTTTAATTAATTTCGCTGGAATTTTTGTATTTTCTGCTTTAGGTTTAATTATGCCTAAACCTATAGAATGGTCGGCTAATATAGATACTACTGTATGGTCTGGTTTAATTGTTGGTGGTATTTTTCTGGGGATTTTAACACTTTCTAGCTATGTATTAAATAGTTTTGCTATTAGATTTGCTGGAGCTGCAAGAGCATCTATTATTGGTACTTTTGGTCCTGCTTTAACTGCTTTACTTGCCCTTTTTACTATTGGAGAAGTATTAGGAGTGAAACAGGTTTTTGGCATAATCTTGGTAATTATTGGTGTTGCTGCAATGAGTTTTGAAAGAATGTTTGGAAGGAAGAAGGAAGAAGGAAGAAGTTAGAAGCAAGAAGTTATTTATGAGATAAGGAAGAAGCAAGAAGTTATCTAGGAGAGAAGAGGGAAGGAAAAAGGGAGAAGAAAAGTATATGAGTTTAATATATCAATACTGTTGAATTAAGGATTTTTTTTTGCAGTTATGTAATCTTACAGCAGTTTTCATTTGAGTAGACCACAGTAGGGACTAACCATGGTTAGTCCCTACAATGTTTTGGTTGTGAGGATGTGGTTTATCAATCAGCAAAAGCGCTGTAATATAGCAATCCTAAATAGGTTGTGATAAATTAAAAAGTAAATAAAAAATTTGAAACTCTTACCTGTTGCCTGTTGCCTCTTGCCTAAAAAGCAGTAAGATTTTTGCCATGAATATGCGGAGGATTGCTATAGCTAGTCTAATAATTTCATGTCTTATGAGTTAAGGAACAAGAAAGAACGCTTTAGTTATCTAGGACAGAAGGAGTAAATATCCATCAAAAAGGAGAAAATGATAGAGATAACAATCTAAAATAGATTAGAGCAGCTATTTTTCAGCATATCAGAGATATTCAAAAATAACTGCTTAAATTAATTATAGACGGCTATATTTATCATTTTTGCTCTTTTCCTCAATATTTCTTACTTCCTCCTTGTTCCTTCTTCCCTCTTCCTTGCTTCTACTATTTGTAATAAACATTTATAAAATTGGTATAACTTCTTCCTTCCTCCTTGTTCCTTCTTCCCTCTTCCTTGCTTCTACTATTTGTAATAAACATTTATAAAATTGGTATAACTTCTTCCTTCCTCCTTCTTTCTTCTTCCTTCTTCCTTACCTTAATGTACGGTTTCCACGAACTAGCACTCGATGATGTAGAGTGCTAAATTTTTATTTGGAAGCAATAGGAGAAATTATATGGCCAAAATTGTAGAATTTGATGATAAATCCAGACGCGCTCTAGAGCGAGGAATTAATAGCCTAGCTGATGCGGTAAGAATTACTATGGGGCCAAAGGGTAGAAATGTATTATTAGAGAAAAAATTTGGCGCTCCCCAGATTGTTAATGATGGGATTACCGTAGCTAAGGATATTGAATTGGAAGACCCCCTAGAAAATACTGGGGCTAGATTAATTCAGGAAGTGGCATCTAAAACTAAAGATATTGCTGGAGATGGCACAACTACCGCTACAGTTTTAGCTCAATCTATGATTAAAGAAGGTCTCAAAAACGTAGCTGCTGGCGCCAACCCAGTAGCAGTGCGTAAAGGGATTGAGAAAACTGTTAATCAGTTAGTTCAAGAAATAGAAACAGTTGCTAAACCAGTAGAAGGAGAAGCGATCGCTCAAGTTGCCACAGTCTCCGCAGGTGGTGATGCAGAAGTAGGGAAAATGATTTCTGAAGCAATGGATAAAGTTACCAAGGATGGGGTAATTACCGTTGAAGAATCTAAGTCTCTTTCTACAGAATTGGAAGTTGTGGAAGGGATGCAAATTGACCGTGGTTATCTTTCCCCTTATTTTGTAACTGATCAAGAGCGTTTGGTAGTAGAGTTTGAAAATGCTCGTATCTTAATTACTGACAAAAAAATTAGTTCTATTCAAGATTTAGTAGCGGTACTAGAAAAGGTTGCTCGTGCTGGTCAATCTTTATTAATTATTGCTGAGGATATTGAAGGGGAAGCTTTAGCTACTTTGGTGGTGAATAAAGCACGGGGTGTACTAAATGTTGCTGCTGTGAAAGCTCCTGGTTTTGGCGATCGCCGTAAAGCTATGCTCCAAGATATTGCTATTCTTACTGGTGGTCAACTCATCTCGGAAGAGGTTGGTCTGAGTCTAGAGATGGCAGACCTAGATATGATGGGTGTTGGTCGCAAAATTACTATTAATAAAGATAACACTACTATTGTTGCTGGTGGGGATACAGCAGAAGAAGTGAAAAAGCGGATCGGTCAAATTCGCAAACAGCTTGCAGAGAGCGACTCTGATTATGATAAAGAGAAATTACAAGAGCGCATCGCTAAATTAGCTGGTGGGGTAGCAGTAATTAAAGTTGGTGCTGCCACAGAAACTGAACTCAAAGACCGGAAGTTACGCATTGAAGATGCTTTGAATGCGACAAAAGCTGCTGTAGAAGAAGGTATTGTACCTGGTGGTGGTACTACTTTAATTCACTTGTCTACTAAAATTGATGAGCTAAAAGGTAGCTTAACAGATGAAGAGCAAATTGGTGCTGATATTGTGAAGCGTGCTTTAGAAGCTCCTTTGCGTCAAATTGCTGATAATTCTGGTGCAGAAGGTTCCGTAGTTGTAGAGAAAGTACGTTCTACTGATTTCAGTGTTGGTTACAATGCTTTAACTGGCGAATACGAAGATATGATTAGTGCAGGTATTCTCGATCCAGCAATGGTGGTACGTTCCGCGTTGCAAAATGCAGGTTCTATTGCTGGTATGGTATTAACTACTGAAGCTGTAGTTGTTGAGAAACCAGAGCCGAAAGCTCCTGCGCCTGATATGGATGGTGGCATGGGCGGCATGGGCGGCATGGGCGGTATGGGTGGCATGGGAATGCCTGGCATGGGAATGATGTAATTTCTAGCCATCAGCCATCAGCTATCAGCTATCAGCTCAAGTCCAAACAATAGTTTGTAAAGGATTTTAATTTTATTAATGTCCTAACACTTTTCTGTAGTGCTATATATAAGTTAGCCTGTTGATCAAGGGGTGTTGCTCTAGTAGCGCACCCTTAATTATTTTGTAGCACAAGCTTCCAGCTTGTCCACTTATATCATGTCCTGATGATTACTATAGCCTGTGTCATTGCGAGTGGAACGGAGTGGAAGGTTTGCGGAGCATTCCGGAACGGATAGCAATCTCAGTGGTCTCAGGAGATTGCTTCCTATCGTCGCAATGACGAGTGTTCAATCGGATTTCATATTATATCATGTCCTGATGATTAGTGATAAAAAAAATTTTGTTTGTAGTATAGCTCTCAGCCTTATCTATAGTTAGGGCTAGAGCAATTCTACGAACTTTAAAAAAAGCATAGAAACCGGGTTTGTATCAAATGCCCTTGTACGGACGTTGCATGCAACGTCCCTACCATCGACCTCCGACAAACCCGGTTTCTTATAACACTTCCGTTGCCAAGTGGATCATGATATAAATTTGAGAATGCTATAATTAGTCTCGTTAATATTAATATTTAGACTAATTATGGCTGGTAAACTTTGGCGGAATATTTGGCGAGTTCTCAACACAGAAATAGAGTTAAATTTATCGGAAACTGTTAAGGGTGGAGTTGAGTCGGCTAAGGCGGTTTTGGAAATAGCAAAAGCAATACAAGAAAATAAGGATGCTAAGGAATTAAAACCTTTTATTGAAAATATTGATTCTGTTTTGGATGTGTTAAATTCTCCCCTAGGAAAAGTTGTGAAGGAGAGTTTACCTTTTTTGCCTATTGCAACAGGAATTATTTCTTATATTGTTGAAAAAACTCGTAAAGAACCAACGTTAGAAGATGCGGTACAGTTGGTAGCTCAAGTGGCTTATTTAGAAAGTATTAGACAATTTTTTATAGAACATCCAGAAATATCGGAGAGGCTGACAGAAACTGAGGCATCGGAAGCAGTACAAGAACAAATTAATAAGTTGGATGAAGATATTGATTTTAATGACCGAGATGCTAAAGATACTTTGATTTGTTTTTATGATTCACCCTTGAGAAAAAAGTTTGATGAGATTTTATTTGCACGTTTCAAAGAATCTAATTTGGATGAAAATACTGCCAAAATTGTCACAGAAAGAATTTCTCGCAGTACCCACCGTTATATGAAAGAAGCGGTGGTAAAGGTGAAAGATGATGCTAAACAATTAGCGGGAATTTATGGAGATGGTTGGCAGCAAGATTTAGAAGTTTATGGCAGTATTGATAATTATTTGAAACACAACATCGCTACTAAACCACAGGAAAAAGTATTTGATGAAAATTTCTCTTTTCAGGATATTTATGTACCACTAGAAGTTAAATCTGTTAAGTCCGATGGGAAGGTTCAAGAAACAACAACATCCCAGAATATTGAGGAGTGGGCAAAAACAATTTTGGTGGATAAAAAGAAAGACAATAAGGTGTTATTTATTCAAGCAGGGCCGGGAAGAGGAAAAAGTGTATTTTGCCGAATGTTTGCTGACTGGGTGTGCCGGGAATTACATCCTATTTATACGCCTATTTTGATTCGGTTGCGGGATGTCAAAAATTTTGCTGCAAATATTGATGAGACTCTAGCTGATACTGTGGGTTGGGATTTTATGAAGACTGATAGCGGTTGGTTGACAGACCGCAATACCCAATTTCTGTTTTTGCTGGATGGGTTTGATGAGTTATTGTTGGAGCGGGGTGCAAGTAATGAGTTGAAAGTGTTTTTAGACCAGGTGGCGCAGTTTCAGAAACGGGCGACAGAAAATAAGGAACGCGGTCATCGGGTGTTGATTACTGGTAGACCTTTAGCACTTTATGGGATTGAAAGGTTGATGCCTCCTAATTTGGAGCGGGTGGGTATTTTGCCCATGGGTGATGATATTCAGCAACAGTGGTTTGAGAAATGGCAGACGGTTGTAGGGGAAGAAGAAGCAGAAAAATTTCGGGAATTTTTGCGCAGTCAACAATGTCCGAAGCAGGTTCAGGAGTTGGCACGGGAACCACTTTTGTTGTATTTGCTAGCTGCAATGCACCGAGATGAGCAGTTACAAGGAGAAATGTTTGCTACTGCTGATGTTGGTAAGGCAAAAGTTTTGATTTATGAGCAGGCGTTGAAATGGGTGCTGGAAAAGCAGCGAGCAGAAGAGGGTAAAAGTCTTAATCCTGAAATTACGAAGTTGGAGCCAGAAGATTTAGAAATTTTGTTGGCAGAGGCGGGGTTCTGTGTGGTGCAGTCTGGTGTCGAATATGCTGCTATAAAAATGATTGAAGACCGACTGGTGAAACAGGGATATAAGGAGTTGCAAGCGTTAATTGAAAAAGCGAGGCAAGATAAACAAGAGGATGGGTTAAAAAATGCTTTGGCTGCTTTTTATTTGAAGTCAGCAGCAGGGGCAGAAAATTCGGTGGAGTTTTTTCATAAGAGTTTTGGTGAGTTTCTCTGTGCAAAACGGATGGCAGAAAATCTGGAAGATTTGACGGAGAAAACTGGGAAGCGACGTAAGACTTATGTGGTGTCTGATGAGGAGTTGGAATGGCAGGTTTACGATCTGTTGGCAGATCGTCTGGAAGATTTGACAGAGAAACCAGGGCAGCGACGTAAGGTTAGTTATTCTGTGTCTGATGAAGATTTAGAGTGGCGAATTTACGATCTGTTTGGTTATAGAAGTTTGACAGTAGAAGTTGTGGAATATTTGATGGCGTTGTTGGTGAACAATCAAGTCGATCTGGTGTTGTTGTTTGAGCGGTTGCAAGAGTTTTATTTAGACTGGTGTAATGGGAAGTTTATTGAGGCGACGGAGGAAACTTTACCTCAGAAAAAGGCGAGAAAGTTACAGCAGTGGGGTATTAAGTCGGGGCAGCGGTGGGTGGATATTTATACAGGGTTGAATGTGATGATTTTGTTGTTTGAGTTGCATCGTTATGGGCAGTCTCAGGAAGATTTGTGGAAGCAGTTACATTTTTATCCTTGCGGTAAACCCAGCAGTAAAGATTTTGATCGAACAAGACGACTACTACTGGGGATTATTAGTTATAGTCAATGTCTTAAGGGTAGGCTTTTTGTGGAAATGGTAGGTAAGTTTCTCAGTGGTGCCGACCTCAGTTATGCTGAACTCAGTGGTGTCAAACTCAGTTATGCTGACCTCAGTGGTGTCAAACTCAGTTATGCTGACCTCAGTGGTGTCAAACTCAGTGGTGCCGACCTTAGTTATGCCATCCTCGGACGTGCCGACCTCAGTGGTGCCATTCTCGGATATGCCGACCTTAGTGATGCCATTCTCGGATATGCCGACCTCAGTGGTGCCGACCTCAGTTATGCCGACCTTAGTGGTGCCAACCTCGGATATGCCGACCTCAGTGGTGCTAACCTCTTTTTAGCCAACCTTGGAGATGCCTACCTCAGTAGTGTCAACCTCAGAGGTGCTATCCTCGCAGAAGTCCGCTTCAGAGGTGCCGACCTCAGTTATGCCAACCTCGGATATGCCGACCTCAGTTATGCTGACCTCAGTGGTGTTAACTTCAGTCGTGCCAGCCTCATTCGTGCCAACCTCAGTGCTGCCAACCTCAGTGCTGCCCGGCTCTTTTTAGCCTACCTCAATCGTGCCGACCTCAGAAATTCCCACCTCAGTTATGCTGACCTCAGATATGCCGACCTCAGACATGCCGACCTCAGACATGCCGACCTCAGTTATGCCAACCTCAGTTATGCCAACCTCAGTTATGCCAACCTCATTGGTGCAAACCTCAGTGGTGTCAACCTCATTGGTGCAAACCTCAGTGGTGCCGACCTCAGTAATATCAAATGGGATAATCAAACCAAGTGGTCATATACTATCGGTTTACATGAAGCAATAGAAGTTCCAGAAGACCTACAACAAAATCCAGAATTTGCCGCAGCAGTTGCTGAGTCGGCAGGAGCTAGTCAAGAATAAGAGTAAATTTTGTAGGGTGCTTTATACGGCTTAAATTCAGACTATGAAAGAGATTTAACAATCCGTCGCAGGGCACCGTTTTAGTTTTTCGGTCTACTACTTTTTTGATACTAACAATCAGCAGATTATGAGCGGTGCGTTACGCTTTCCTGCGGAATGCTGCACAAACGCTTTTTCCTGACGGAATGCTCCGCAAACATGTCCCGCAGGGAAAGGCAGCCTACTGAACTGACACAATAGTGCGTTACATCATTGGGGGCGGGTTTATCTAACTTTAGGTGAAAGCTCGCGTTAATTTAAGGAGGGAACCCGCCCCTACTATTGCACTATTTAAGGTGTGTCACTGTACTACTGAACTGACTTTCACGCTTATTGATGTTTGATTCATCTATTGGACAATAGTTAGAGCGGGCTAATTCAATCTAAAAGTGTTTACATTCTAAAGGTTTGAGGATTTTTTTGGTCAAAAAGTAGGGTTCTAATATCCGTTGTGCGAGTAAGAAAAAAAGCTCTGAATTTATCAGTAAGCGATCGCCTCTCCTTAGATTTTAGGGAAGAAAAATTATGTCAGAAAAGTAGGGATGTTGTATGCAACGTCCCTACTGCTTGATTTATCCTTTAATAAGGATTTGAATTAATTTCCCCATTCTCTATACTAACTTCATAATAATCATCATTTAATGCTCTATTATTCAAATCAAAAGTTTGACCATTTCTCCTTTTCCAGACTTTGAACCTACTAAAAGTTAGTGGAGTTTGAGGTTCACATTCCTCTGGCAGATGGTCTCCCAAAACAAAATAAACAAACTCATCTCCTACTACTTCTGCTAAACCATCTCGATCCACAATTAACGAAGTATTTTCATCAACACCAATACCTAGAACATTAGAAGATATTCCATCCCGTAGTAAACGAGCAACAAAGGTCATCAACCGACCCATGCGATCGCGCTGATATAAATGGGTATCTATAACAGTATCCTCGAAATTCCCCCAGTGGAAAAAATCTTGACTAAAAGTAATATCTTCGTATGGATTTTCTAAAGCAGTTTCACTGGTAACTGTCTCAGAACAAGCCTTGAAGACAAAATTACTTTGAATCATTGCTCCAGCACTGGTACCCCCAACTGCTCCACCTCTAGCAATGACAGAATTAATAGCTCGATCGACTCCCGTATTTAGATAGTTCCGCAAATATTGACACTGGTCGCCACCAGCAAAGAAAATCACTTCAGCATTTTCAATATCTTCTATAACATTCTCTTCCATAGCATCCTGCCGATCGGAAATGATCAGAGTCTTCACTGAGTCTACCCCATCCATAGCGAGAATTGGTTCATTATAGGCATCGCTACCAGAGTGACGAATTACAACTACATCTACTTTTTCCTGACAAAAATTGCATCCTCGGACTTGATTAATCATCCACTGGATTGCTTCGTCCACATCAAAGCCACCACCACCTAGGTTATAAACTGGGCCAGCTTGTTGTAAACTAAGATGAGCAAAATTGTTCTCTAGATAACCGTAGCTTTTTGCCAGGGGAGGAAAAACTAAAACTATGGCAACTGTTAAGAATAGAACCACTGTTACTTTTAGTGATTTGTTGAATAAAGAAATTAAAAGCGAATTTAACGAGAAAATAAACCTCATAAATAAACTCCTAGATATTAATATCTTCAATAATTGATAATTGATAATTGATAATTACCTCTTCCTTTTAGGGAGAGGATTGAATAAAAGGAAATTTTTTTTTGTTTCTCCACGGCGAGTGAGAGGCTTTAAACCTTAATTATTCGGTAAGCATTCAGCCGTCTGGCAAACGATTCACTATTGAACTCTACTATAATATTTAGATAAAAGCAATTTGAAGGAATAAAAATTATGTCATAACTCCAACAATTAAGAAAAAAAGCTCTGATATTATGTCCGGTAGCATCGGTATTGTATAGGGAAGTTAAGGAAGAAGGAAGAAGGAAGAAGGAAGAAGGAAGAAGGAAGAAAAAACCTTACATAAGGTAAATATTTCCCCAACTTTTACACAAACGATACCAGCGGACATGATATGAATTTATCAGTGAGCGATCACTTGTTATTACTCCAGGCCATTACAGATTCTTTGAACGAGGAACTCCGCCCTCGTCCAGAGTTACCTCCTGACTTCTTAGACAAGTTCCGAGGTATAGGAAAAACAGATAGTCCACCTCCAAATGATGAGGAAGTTGAAGCGATGCTTGAAGAACGTTTAGTGGAGAAATATTTAAAATGAGAGTTTTAATAGATACAAATATTGTTTTAGACGCTTTGCTAGAACGGGAAGCATTTGTTCAGGATGCAAGGACTTTATTCACAGCTATTCAATCTCAGCAAATACAATGATTTGTCACAGCAACAACTTTAACTAACATTTTCTACATTGTCAGAAAACAAACTAAAAGTCTTGAAAGAGCAAGAGAAGTTGTTTCTATGACATTAGCATTTATGGAAATTTGCGAGGTTAATGGTAATATTTTAGAAACTGCTTTTGCTTCTAATTTGACAGAGTTTGAAGATGCAGTACAATTAGCTTGTGCTTATGCTAAGAATGTTGATGCTATTATTATACCATTTTGAAAAAAGAATGTTACGAATAATAACAACTATTAAAAGGTTTTACGGTAAATGTTGATTTGACAAAAAAGATAATTAAAACATAAAAAATAGTCTCAAATTTATTCATTCTGACTCCTGACTCCTGTCTCCTGACTCCTAAATAGTAACCTAAATATTTGTAGCGAAGATTTATCAATTTGGTATTACTCATAATAGACATCTCCGAAAAATATATATACTTTTTGTAAAAGTAGGGAACAGGGAACAGGGAACAGGGAACAAGAAAGAGATTTTCAGTAAAAATGTACAGAAAATGATTTTATCAGGAAATTTTACAACTCTAGCTTATGCTAAATAAAGGGCAAATTTATTTTATGGAGATGTCTAATGCTGATTATTTTTCTGGTGCAAGTCTGCCTATTTTGTCAGTTCAACAGTTATTTGAACAGATGAATAATGATGGATAAAAACATCAAAAACCCACGTTGAAATTTGCCAACGTGGGGAAAATATAATTTCTTAATTATCTTACGCAGAAACCGGGTTTATCGACAAAATTTTATGATTTTCACAACAATAATTATGGCAATAAACCCGGTTTCTTGTTTGAAATATAACATTCGGTTGAACAGTTGTCATTGCGACGATAGGAAGCAATCTCAGGGTAGCCCGGAGATTGCTTCCTTCCACTCCGTGACCGTCGCAATGACTTATACCATGCTGATAGCTAACTGCTAATAGCTGAATGCTTACACTATTACTGTAATCTCTCTTTTAAATGTTCCCCCACTCGCAAAGCATTAGCAATAATTGTCAAAGCAGGAGTTACCGCAGAACTTGATGGGAAAAAACTACTATCCACAACATATAAATTATCTACATCGTGGGTACGACAGTTAATATCTAAAACATCGGTTTTAGGGTCTTCCCCAAACCGACAAGTACCACACTGGTTTGCCACAACTTCGATGGGAACTTCCCCACGGGGATAAATGCTACCACGCTTCAATACAGAATTTCCAACAGTTTTATCTACCGACTTCAATACATCCATCCAACGATGTACTAGGCGATCGTGTGCTTCCCAGTTGTTGGGAGTGTAATGGAAAAATAGCTTATCCCCTTTTACTTCAACGCGGTTATTGGGGTCTGGTAATATCTCCGAATGTATCCACCAACCAATGGAACGCAATGCTAACTGTTTCAAACCAAACCCAGGCATTGCTTTTGCTAACACAGATAATATAGGTGGAGATTCGGCAAAAGTAATATCTTGGAGCAACCCACCTGTGTTCTCAATGTGACCCATTGGATAGGAATAATTCTCGTCTCCCCAATAAAAGTCATTTATACCAACGCTTCTGAGAAAGTTACCAGAGTTAGGTTTCGGACTAGGTTGCACTACGGCGGTCATTTGATGTTTCATCAGGTTGCGCCCAACTTGTCCCGAACTGTTTGCTAAACCATCGGGATGTTTTTCGTTAGCAGAACGTAATAGTAATGCTGCCGAGTTTACTGCTCCACAAGCAAGTACGACGATATCCCCAAAAAATAGAAATGATTGTTTGCCAATTTCTACTTCTACTGCTTTGACAGTATTACCAGAGGAGTTGGTGAGTAAACAAACTACTTTAGCATTAGCTTTAATAGTAATATTAGGAGAGTCGAGCAGTGGTGCAATACCGAATACTTCCGAGTCGCCAGTGGGGTCTTCCTCTTCGCGAGTCAGAGTTAATGGTAAAGTTTCTGGATGTAGACCTTGTTCGGCGATCGCTTCGACAACTTTTTGAATTTCTGGGTTGTGTTCAACTGCGGGATAAGGATATTCTGAACTGTGGGGAGGTTCGGTGGGGTCGTTGCTTGTTTGACCGTGAACTTTATAAAGTTGTTCTGCTTCGGTATAGTAAGGTTCAAAGTCTTTATATTTGAGACACCATTCTGGAGAAATTCCTTCTTGATGTTCCACAGCTTCAAAGTCTTTTTCCCGCATCCGAATTAGAGCAGCTCCATAGATTTTGGTATTGCCACCAATGGCATAATTTGTCTGTGGAGAAAATGGTTCGCCTGCATTATCATACCAATTTTCATGGGCGCGATAAAGTTCTTTTTTAAAGATATCAGCGTTAGCTCTATTTTGGATTTCCAGAGGCATAAAATCACCTCTTTCTAGAATGAGGATTTTTTTGCCAGTAGCTGCAAGTTTATAAGCTAAAGTACCACCACCTGCTCCTGTACCGACAATAATTACATCATAATGTTGGTCATCAATAATCATTTTTTTCTTCCTTGAGTAATTTTTTTTGAGATGTATTGAAGAAGTTAAAAGTCAAAAGTCAAAAGTAATATTTAATATCAAATATGCTTGTGGGTGGAGTGTTATAACAAACCGGGTTTATGAGAGGTAGATGTTAGTATAGTGAGGTATTTAATAAACCCGGTTTCTCTGCTTGAGCGCTACACAAAAAATTTATTCTGACCCCTGAATTAGAGTTTAGAATTTGGGAAATTGTTTAGGTAGACAGCTACACAAAAAATTTATTCTGACTCCTGACTCCTGACTCCTGACTCCTTAATTATTTCACTGCCAAATATAGATAAGGATAAACAAAATAATCCAAATTACGTCAACGAAATGCCAAAATAAAGAAGTAGCATTAATACCAAAATGACTGTTGTCGTAGTTGCCAGGAATGAAAGAGCGACCTAACATAATTCCTTGTAATAAAATACCTGTCATAACGTGCAGACCATGAAAACCTGTCAACAAATAGAAAGTTCCACCGAAAACTCCTGTGGTAAAACCAAACTCTAAACTATTCCATTCAATTCCTTGACCTATTACAAAGTAGGTTCCCATTGCCATTGTTGCCAGCAAAAATATCCGAAACCAAGTTAAGTTATCCTTTTCTAAAGCTTTTTCGGCAAAGTAAATAACGAAACTACTGGAAACCAGAATTACTGTATTAATAGCAGGGTCTCTAACTTCCAAACCAGAAATACCTGGTGGCAACCAGTTAGGAGTTGTGGTTTTGTAAACAATATATCCGGCAAAGAAACTGAGGAAAATTACGCTTTCCGAAAGTAGGAAAACGATAAACCCAAACATACTATTGCCTTCTTCGTCGTGGGTATGTTCCTCTGCTGAATGCAAAGGTTCCTGCACTTGTTCTGAAGTAACTGCACTATCCATATTAAAATTCTCCTTTTATTTATATCGCTTCTAGTTAGTCTAGGTTGGGTTTCGTTCCTGAACGCAACATACACATATAGCTCAAGTCAGAAGGGCGAATGGCCATTCGCCCCTACATCATGACCATTCGCCCGTACATTCTCAACTTTGACTAAATTTGAGAGGAGCGAGAATATCCTAACCATCCTGACAACTACTATATTACAGACAGATTTTTTGTTGTGTTGCGCTGTCGCTTTTTCCTGACGGAAAGCTTTACGCCAGCAAAACCCAACCTCCTCCCAGTTAGCATAGGTTAGGTTGAGGGATGAAACCCAACAGACAAATATAATGGAGGGTTTGGAGACCAAACCCCTACGATGACCTAATTCATAGTTTTGGGAACTGCTGCTATATGACCATTGGGGTCGTTAGCAGTCAAAGGTTCTGACTTACCATAACCATAAGGTTCAGAAATAATTACCGGAAGTTCCTCAAAATTCTCTACATCTGGTGGGGAAGAAATCATCCATTCTAAACCTATTGCTCGCCAAGGGTTAGCAGGTGCTTGTTTACCTTGTATCCAAGAACTAACCATATTTAAAATGAACGGCAAAGTAGACATTCCCAACAAAAATGCTCCCAGACTTGCTATCAAATTCCAAAACTCATATTCGGGTGCATAAGAAGAAACTCGGCGCAACATTCCTTGTAAACCTAATGGGTGCATTGGTAAAAAGTTGAGGTTTGTACCGATGAATGACAACCAAAAATGTAATTGACCTAAACCTTCATAATACATTTTCCCAGTCATTTTAGGGAACCAATGATAAATGGCAGCATACATTCCCATTGTTACGGTTCCATAGAGAACATAATGAAAATGACCGACGACAAAGTAGGTATTGTTAACGTGAATATCTACAGGAACAGCAGAAAGCATGATGCCAGTAATACCTGCAAACACAAACATTATCAACCCACCCAAAGCAAATAGCATGGGAGTATTTAATCGAATTTTTCCACCCCAAATAGTCGCTACCCAGGCAAATACTTTAATTCCAGTCGGTACAGAAACGCACATAGTTGACAACATGAAAACCATCCGCATCCAGGGAGGCGTTCCACTCGCATACATATGGTGTACCCAAACCAGACCGCTGACTCCAGCAATAATCATAGATGAAATTACTACCACTTTGTATCCGAATAGTGGTTTCCGACTGTATACTGGAAATATTTCTGAGAAAATACCAAAAATAGGTAGAATAATAACGTAAACCGCAGGGTGGGAATAAAACCAGAAAAAGTGTTGAAATAAAACTGGGTTGCCTCCGTTGGCAGGGTTAAAAAATCCTGTTCCTATAGTAATGTCAAATAACAACATCACTGCGCCTGCTGTTAATGCTGGCAAACCAAATAATTGAATAATTTGAGCTGCAAATACCGTCCAAACAAAAGCTGGCATTCGGAAATAAGTCATACCTGGCGATCGCATTCTCACAATAGTTGTGACAAAGTTAACGGCTCCCATAATGGAGGAAACACCGGAAATGGCAACAGCAAGAATCCATATTACCTGACCGTTAATTACGCTACCCGTAGGATTTTGGATACTCGCGGGAGGATATGACCACCAACCTGCTTGAGCGGGTCCACCAGGAGCAAAGAAACTAGCCATCATTAGGATACCGACTACTGGTACCATCCAGAAAGCAGCAGCATTCAAACGAGGGAATGCCATATCTCTAGCTCCGATCATTATCGGTACGAGATAGTTTGCTAAACCGACTAAAGATGGAAACGTCCACAAAAATAGCATGACTGTGCCGTGCATGGTGAACATTCCGTTGTAAATGGTGCGGTCTACAAGGTCTGATTCTGCTGTCATCAGTTCGCCCCGAATCACCATTGCAAATATTCCACCGACTAGGAAAAAGATAAAAGAAGTGACTAGGTATTGAATACCGATAACTTTATGGTCGGTGCTGAAACTAAAGTATCGTCGCCAGTTGGGCGGTTGTTCGTGTTCTGGTTTTTCTATGGCATCACCGGTGCCTTCAATTGTTATTTGTGTCATAGAATATTTTTTTCCTTTGATATCTGCAAATAAAAATATGTAGGTTAGCTAAATTGTAGTGGACTTAAACACTTTAAATGGTGCAATAGTAGGGGCGGGTTACGGTTCCCGAAAAATCAGCGGGAATTTTCATTCTTACCCTAAAATTTACATAAACCCGCCCCTCAGACGGTGGGTTATATCATTGGGGGCGGGTTTATCTGACTCAATGTGAAAACTTGTTGTACGGACGTTGCATGCAACGTCCCTATGATGAAACCCGCCCCTAGGTCACCTGATTCCCTCATGCACTATTTTAGCTGTATCGGTCTACTACAGAAAGATTTAACTGATAACTGACAACTGATAACTGAAATAAGATCCCTAACTCTTATGATAATTAACAATAGGAGGTGCAGCAGGTATAACTGAAGGCCAACCTGGTTGCACTGGTGCTTCTGATTTTTGAATATATTCAGTATGTGCCTGATTTTCTGCTGGAGATAATCTAGTATTTGCTGCCGTTGCCAGCCAATTTTTGTAATCTTGCGGAGATTCAACAACTACATCTGCTGCCATTGTAGCAAAATAAGTACCGCTATATTGAGAATCAGTCAGACTATATTTGCCAACCCGGATGGGAGTAAATTCAAAATCTATTGGATGCTTAGGAATAATGTCTTGCTTCAGTCGAAATGCTGGAATATAAAATCCATGCAGCACATCTTCTGAATTTAATGCTACCCGCACCCGTCGATCTACAGGTAAGTGCAGTTCGGTGCTAGTCACGCCGTTTTCTGGATAGCGGAATACCCAAGACCACTGTTTGGCATAGACTTGGATTTCTTCCACAGGTTCACCTGCAGTTTCTAATGGAGTTGCATAAGCTGATTCCATTTCTAATGGTGTATGCAAATGTACTAATTCCATTGGTCCCTGAATTGCCATTTTTTCATAGACATTGTAGCTGTAAGCAGCAATCCAAAATACGAGAAAAATTGGTATTGCTGTCCAAACAACTTCTAGGGTAACGTTACCTTCAATATGGGGTCCGTCGCTGTAGTCATATTTGGCAGCACGTTGGAAAATAACCGAATACATTATAGTTCCAGTTACGCCTAAAAATATGAAACTACCAAGAGTTACCAGAAAACTAAATAACTCATCAATTAATATAGATTCTGCTGCAGCTTGAACTGGCAACCACGAGTAGGAGAGTTGCCCGATCCAAAAACTAACAGCAGCTAAAACCAGAGCGATCGCTCCCAAGGTTAAAATAGTGCGGATTTTCATATCAATATGGAAATAGGGAACAGGGAATAGGGAATAGGGAATAGGGAATAGGTAGTCAATACACCTCTACAGTAGGTAGGGACGTTGCATGCAACGTCCGTAAAGAGTAGGGAGAAAGAATTGATTATTTCTTGGCGATAATTGATTTTATTTTTGATTATCGGAGATGTCTAATAGGATGTGTAATAATTTTGCTAGGAACTTACTAAAATTATTTTAGGACAACATTAGGATCTTTGCCAATTTCTAGTAAAGCATCAGCAGTATTATGTACTCCAAATTCCGCAGCTAACTGTGCGCCCAAAGTACCATGAACATACATAATAAACATGATAAATAAACCAACTCCTAAATAACTCCATTGCACTTCTAGAAGTTTATCCTTAGAAAAAATATAACGTTGAAATCCTCTCCAAATCGTCATTCCCACAATCATCGCTAATAGCAAAACACCACCAACTCCATGCCACAGCATCGTATCCATTGCTCCTAAACCCCAGACACTTTTGAGTTCAGGAGATGGTTTTGCTAGCATAATTTCATAAAATCCTGCTGCTACCGTGAAAAACGTAATAATTGATGAAGCTAGCATATTGTACCAACCTACATCAAAAAAGTTGGAACGAGTAGCAGATATTGCTAAAACTTTCAGGAATGGTTTTTGTAGAGGAAACAATATCCCAACAATATCAAAAGCAATCCCCATAATAAACAGACCTAGGGTCAGATGAACTAAATTCGGATGAATGGGGATGGCGTAGGGAAGTCCATTTGCTCCAAGTTGGGCACTCAAACTATCTATTAATTCCGGGTTCATTGTAAAATTCCCTCCTTTATTGCTTCCACTACTGGTACTGTGTGTAATCCATAAACCCAAACCAGTTTATCTCCCAGGTAGACTTGAAAAAACACTATCCCTACTAACACAAATCCTAATCCTAGATATGGCATTGGTAATTTTTCAGCATTGTTAGAACGAATCACATAACGCCAACCAGTGATAGCAGCAATGATTCCTGAAAGAGACCAACCAATTAATGTATGTAAATTTAGCACTGGTTGAACTGCTTCATAAGGTTGTGCCAGACCTGCTTCATATTGACCAAATATTATGGCAATAAAAATAGAAATGGTGGCAAAAAACATATTCCACCAGCTTACTTCATATAAACGGAAATTACGAGTAAAATAACCAATAATGTCACATAGGAAGGCAAATAATACCATCGCTATTACGAAGTGGACAACGATGGGATGTATTGTATCTGGATAGGGTAAATTGTGTTCATTTAAAGGTGGTAGATACTCCCACATAGTCTTCTCCTTAAGTAGATATAGATATGCGTGAAAAAAAAGTTAAATTTTACGAGTTACTTCAGAAAAATATTTTCATTAACTTTTTCTCATAACGTTCTACTTGAATTTAAAGAATATATCTATTTTTAACCGTATCAATACTCACAATTTTCCGACAAAAATACTCAATTCTTTTTTTTTTGATGAAAGTTAAAAATTCATGTATTTAAGTTGACATAGTTTTTTTTAAGATTTGACGGTTTGTCATAGCGAACTATACTATTTTTATTCTAAAAATGGAAAAAAACTCAGAATCTTAGGTCTGCAAATCCTCTAAATTATATATCTTTTCCATAACGGCTATATAGCTTAACTTTAGATGATTATAAGCTTCTAAATAAAGGGGATTATAAATCGGATTTTATATCAGGATATTTTTACTGAAATAATATAAAAGCTAACTGTTTAATTAAAATTTAAGACTACCCTATTCTGTATATGTTTAAAATACTGTAAATTTAGTTACAGAAAAATTTAATATTGTCGCTCAAAAAAAGGCGTTTCACAATTAGGAATAATGAAATCCGAACATTTGATATTTTTGGATAAGTTTTTCCTCAATATATGTACAGTTGAAAATCTATTATCATTCTTTAATAGACCTCTGGTGAAAAAGATCTAGATTTTTTGCAGGGGTAGGGAACAGGGAACACTTAACTGGGAACAGGTAAGATATTTTTACGAAAAAGGCAGTAAAAAGGATTTTTTCTGGTGACTTTTTCTTTCTTTAGCTAATATAACTAAAAGGTTTATTTATTTTCCGGAGATGTCTAATGTGCAACCCCAAATCATTTGTTTCTTTGAACATCAAATGAGTAATGTATCTAGAAAATTTATCTTGTACTTTTTTCATAATTTGTGATGGTAGAGTCTGCTTACGAAAAAATTTCCTTTGTGGCATTTGAGATGGTTTGGTGGGTACAACATTGCATAACTCCAAAATTCACTGAAATATAATGGTTAGAAAGTTTCACTAAACTAAGTGTATTTCCATAAGCCATGAAAACTCTTCGGTTAGGCCATCCTTTCTCCCTATTAATGTCCCTACTGGCAATAGCAGCAACATCCCCCGCTAAGTCTCAACCCATAACTCCGGCCAACGACGGTACAGGTACAACAGTCACTCCCCAAGGTACCCAATTCAATATCGAAGGTGGGACTCAGAGTGGAGCTAATCTCTTTCACAGTTTTGACCAATTCAACGTCCCCACTAACCAAACCGCGAATTTCCTTACTACTCCGGACACTCGCAACATTTTAGGTCGGGTAACAGGAGGAAATGCCTCATACATTAATGGCCTCATCCAAGTCATCGGTGGTAACTCCAACCTCTTCTTAATGAACCCCGCAGGCATAATGTTTGGCCCTAACGGCAGCCTGAATATACCCGCCTCATTCAGCGTTACGACTGCCACAGGTATAGGTTTTGACAACAATAATTTCTGGTTTAAAGCTATGGGGACAAACGACTACTCAAATTTAGTCGGAGATCCCACTGGCTATAGATTTAATGTTTCTAACCCAGGCGCAATAGTTAATGAAGGAAATTTACACTCTGGAGAAAACCTTACTTTATTAGGTGGAACAATTATTAATACTGGGCAACTTTCGACAACAAATGGAAATATTACTATCGCAGCAGTAGAAGGTGGTAGTGTCTTGAGAATATCTCAGCCAGGGCATTTATTAAGTTTAGAAGTAGATTCCAGAAGAGAAGATATTTCTAATTTAGACGCTCTATCTTTACCAGAATTATTGACAGGTGGATCAGAAAATAATGCCACATCTATTATAGTTAATAGTAATGGTGAATTGGTATTAACAGATAATACAATAATTGCCGATACACCAGGAAATGTATTTGTTTCGGGAAATATTGTATTATCAACTCAAGAGCAAGAGTCAGAAAGTAATTTTATTGTTTTAGCTAATAACGATATAACAATTAATAATTTAATAGAAAATGCTGGATTTGTGGAATTTAAAGCAGGTCGAAGTATTAATCTAAATGCGGATATTGATACATCAGTTGGGAATGGAAATATTGATTTACTTGGTAATAATAATGAGATGAATTTGGCCAACCCTTCTGACGGGAAAGCATCAATAAATCAATTGGATGGAACGACGTTAAATGCTGGAAGTGATACGATTAATATTCAGTTAGGAAATTCAGGAGAAGTAGGTGATATAAATCTGGCAAACTTAACAACAACTGGGCAGGTTTTAGTTAATGCTAATGGGGGAAATATTGCTGGAGTTTCTGAGAATTCTTTGATTAATGCCGGAAGTGTTTTATTTCAAACTTCTGGGGATGGAGGAATAGGTTTAATTGATGCACCTTTGCAGTTAAATGTGGAAAATTTAGAGGCAGTTTCTGGTAGTGGTGGAATATTTTTTGATGTGGGAAATGTGAATATTGGAGGTGTGAGTGAGAATGTGGATGGTATTAAGACTATTGGTGGGGGCGATATTATTCTTGATAGTAGAGGAGATGTGACTGTTAGTGAAGACATTAAAGCTAATGTTGTTACTGATGGTGAAACAGGAGGTGATATTAATATTAATGCTAAAAACCTTTCCGTTATTGATGGTGCTGAGATATCTGCCAGTACCTTTGCCAAAGGAGATGCAGGGACTGTGGAGATTAATGCTACTGACACTGTAGTCTTGGATGGAGAAGGAGGAGACCCAGAATATCTCACTGGAGTAACTAGCAGTGTGGAAGAAGGAGCAGAAGGGGATGCGGGGGGTGTAACTATTACCACCGGGTCTCTATTCGTTAAAAATGGTGCTCAAATACTAGCCAGTACCTTTGCCAAAGGAGATGCAGGGACTGTGGAGATTAATGCTACTGACACTGTAGTCTTGGATGGAGAAGGAGGAGACCCAGAATATCTCACTGGAGTAACTAGCAGTGTGGAAGAAGGAGCAGAAGGGGATGCGGGGGGTGTAACTATTACCACCGGGTCTCTATTCGTTAAAAATGGTGCTCAAATACTAGCCAGTACCTTTGCCAAAGGAGATGCAGGGACTGTGGAAATTAATGCTACTGATACTGTTGTCTTTGATGGAGCAGACCCAGAATTTATCACTGGAGTAACTAGCAGTGTGGAAGAAGGAGCAGAAGGGGATGGGGGAACTGTCACTATTACCACCGGGTCTCTATTCGTTAAAAATGGTGCTCAAATACTAGCCAATACTTTTGGTAATGGGAATGCAGGGAATGTAGAGATTCATGCTACTGAGACTGTGGTCTTGGAGGGAGAATACTTAAAAGAATATCCGAGTACAGCAAGTAGCACTGTGGCAAAAGGAGCAAAAGGGGATGGGGGAACTGTCACTATTACCACCGGGTCTCTATTCGTTAAAAATGGTGCTGATGTATCTGCCGAAGTAGAAGAAGGAGCAGAAGGGAATGGGGGGGATGTAATTATTACCACCGGGTCTCTATTCGTTAAAAATGGTGGTGAGATATTTGCCAGTAACCTTGGGAAAGGGGATACAGGGAATGTGAATATTAATGCTACTGATACTGTTGTCTTTGATGGAGGAGACTCAGAATTTGCTGGGGTATTTAGCGAAGTGCTGTCAGGAGGAGAAAGGAAAAGGGGAGATGTTACTCTTACCACCAATTCTCTATTCGTTAAAAATGGTGCAGAAATATCTACCAGTACCCTTGGGAAAGGGAATGCCGGAGATGTAACTATTGCCACGGAGTCTCTATTCGTTAAAAATGAAGGTGTAATATCTGCCAGTACCCTTGGGAAAGGGAATGCAGGGAATGTGAATATTAATGCTACTGATACTGTTGTCTTGGATAGAGCAGACTCAGAATATTTGACTGGAGTAACTAGCAGTGTGGAAGAAGGAGCAGAAGGGGATGCGGGGGGTGTAACTATTACCACCGGGTCTCTATTCGTTAAAAATGGTGCTCAAATACTAGCCAATACTTTTGGTAATGGGAATGCAGGGAATGTAGAGATTCATGCTACTGAGACTGTGGTCTTGGAGGGAGAATACTTAAAAGAATATCCGAGTACAGCAAGTAGCACTGTGGCAAAAGGAGCAAAAGGGGATGGGGGAACTGTCACTATTACCACCGGGTCTCTATTCGTTAAAAATGGTGCTGATGTATCTGCCGAAGTAGAAGAAGGAGCAGAAGGGAATGGGGGGAATGTAATTATTACCACCAATTCTCTATTCGTTAAAAATGGTGCACAAATATCTTCTGCTACCTTTGCCCAGGGGAATGCAGGGACTGTCAATATTACAGCAGAGGATGCTGTGGTGTTTGATGGAGGGTCAGCATTTAGCGATGTGATAGAAGGAGCAGAAGGGGATGCCGGGAGTGTAACTATTACCACCGGGTCTCTGGAAATTATTAATGGTGGTCAAATACTAGCCAGTACCTCTGGCAATGGAGAGGCAGGCAATATATTTATCAAAACAGACACCCAACTCACCCTCGACGAAAATGCCCAAATATCAGCCTTCACCGAAAGCAGTGGCAAAGGAGGCAACATTATCCTCTTCGCCCCAGAAACCCTCAACATCAGTGGCAACGGACAAATAACAGTCCGCAGCAGCAGCACAGGCAACGCAGGCCAAATTGACATCCTCAGCCCCAACATTACCCTCTCCGACGGCATAGACATCACCGCCTTCACAACGGGGCTAGGCAACGCAGGCAACATCAACCTAGAAGGAGAAAACATCAACATCCAACCCAACACTCAAATATTAGCCTTCACCGAAACCACAGGAGAAGGAGGCAACATAACAGTCAGAGCCACAGAAACACTAAACCTAGACGTAGACAGCCAACTATCAGTAGAAACTAACAGAGGTGGAAAAGCCGGAAACATAG
>NZ_JBNHEQ010000164.1:0-5247 GCF_050016015.1 Dapis hubbardiae BLCC-M172 | reverse complement strand
TTTGATACAACGGTCTGGTAGGGTGGGTTAGGCGGCAATAATTTCACAGAATAAAATAATATTTCCCTGGCCGCCGTAACCCACCGAATACTTGATATTTGAGGCGTTTCTCAGATTGTGTTTGGCTAAGATGGTGCCCTGCGACAGATTGTTAAATGGCTTTCACAGTCTAGCTTATACCTGTCTAACGCACCCTACTGAACCGACACTATTTTTGATACAACGGTCTGGTAGGGTGGGTTAGGCGGCAATAATTTCACAGAATAAATAATATTTCCCTGGCCGCCGTAACCCACCGAATACTTGATATTTGAGGCGTTTCTCAGATGGTGCCCTGCGACAGATTGTTAAATGCCTTTCACAGTCTAGGTTATACCTGTCTAACGCACCCTACTAGACTGACACAGCTAAAACTGTGCATTAGGGAGTAGGGGAGTAGGGGAGTAGGGGAGTAGGGGAGTAGGGGAGAAAGATTTTTGTTGGGTTTCGTCCCTCAACCCAACAAAAATCTATTGCACCACAGTCTACTACAAATTTTGCTTTTCAGCTCCGGATAATTACTTACCGTAAGATTCATTGCGACTCGAACGGAGTGGAAGGTTTGCGGAGCATTCCGGAACGGATAGCAATCTCCGCGCACCCTTGAGATTGCTTCCCTGTCGGTCGCAATGACGACACTACTAAATCTTTGTATCATTCTCTCCTCCTAACTTCCCCTCCTGGGAGGGGTTAGGGGTGGGTTGACTCCTGACTCCTCTTTCTTCTAAAATAAACTTTCCCAATATTCAGGATTTTCTATCAACTGCTGCGCTTCTGTCGCTGGAACTGCATGAGAAAAAAAGTACCCTTGACCATATTCACAGCCGAATTCTTGCAGTACCCTCAATTGTTCTAAGGTTTCGACTCCCTCAGCAGTTACAGTAAGTTCGAGCTGCCGTGCTAAACTAATAATTCCCCTGGTAATACCCACTAAGGACGATGTTGAATCTAAAGACTGCACAAAAGACTGGTCAATTTTAATCTCATCTATGGGAAGACGATGTAGGTACGACAGGGATGAATACCCAGTGCCAAAATCATCAAGAGTAATACTTACCCCTAGTCTCTTAATAGTTAATAGTAAGATCTCCACATCACTGCCATGACCGATAAAGGAATTTTCTGTTAATTCCAGGCAAATTTGCTCAGGGTTGACACCTGATTCGCTGATGGCTAAATTTAGGTTATTGATGAAGTTCAAGTGCAGGAGAAAATCAGGAGAAATATTGATATTCATCCGAAATCCTTTGTTGAAAGCAAATTGCTGATTCCATTGACTCATCTGATGGCAAGCTGACTTCAAAATCCAACTTTCTAATGCTGGCATGAGATGGGAAGCTGCAACAATGGGCAAAAATTCTACGGGAGTAAGTAGTCCTCGTTGAGGATGTTGCCAACGTACCAAGGCTTCAAACCCAATCAATGACTGACTCGGAAAATGTATCAACGGTTGATAATGCAGGAGAAACTCTTCCTGCTCTAACGCCTGGTATAAGCTGGCTTTCAGTTCCGCCTGGCTTTCCCGTTCAGACCGCATGGAAGGATTAAAGACTACCATATTTCCCGGTCCTTGGCGTTTGGCCTCGTACATCGCTATGTCGGCATTTTCTAAGATTACCGTGTCACTCTGCCACTGATCCTCTGGATCATAAAAGGCAATACCAATACTGACGGTGATGGATAATTGGGTAGACGCAACAGGGAGAGGTGTGCCGATCGCTGATTGAATGCGAGATGCTACCTCCATTGCTACTTCCGGGTGAGTGGTTTTTTCTAGCAAAATAGCAAACTCATCTCCCCCTAAGCGAGATACCATATCCCCAGGGCGCACAGTATTCTTGAGGCGTTCGGCGACTTCCACTAGCAGTTGGTCGCCAGCAGCATGGCCGAGGGTATCGTTTACTTCTTTAAAACTATCCACATCTAGATATAGCAGAGCAAATTGATAGGAAGTATCCCGACTGACACGAGCGATCCACAATTTGATAGTTTCCAAGAAAAAGGATCTATTAGCTAACTGGGTTAACACATCAAAAAATGCTTGATGTTGCAGATCGTTTTGAATCTTCTTCAGGTCATTAATGACTACTAGGGTAAGTACGACACCATTGGTTGTGCGATCTTCCCGGACATAGGGCAAAATTCTTAGCAGTAAGCGATCTTGTGTGTTAACATTGGTAGCTTCTAGTTCTTGAGAAGTTTGATTTTCGGCGACTTGCTGAACTAGAGAGATTAAATTATTGGTATCTAGGTAATTTACCAGTTCGGTTAGGGGTCTGCCAATATCCCCTACGCGAAAGTTAAATACTTTGGCAGCAGCAGGGGTATATTTACGGATATTCAAATCCTCGTCAAGAAACACAACACCAATATCGGTACTCTGCAATAGATTATCAATATCGGCACTAAGTTCGGTCAGCTCTTCAATGCGTTCCTGATTTTCCGCATTAACGGTGTAGAGTTCTTCATTAACTGATTGTAGTTCTTCGTTAGTGCTTTGTAGTTCTTCATTGGAAGCTACCAATTCTTCATTAGTCGCCTGTTGTTCTTCGTTAGCAGTTTCTAGCTCTTCAATGCTAGTTTGCAGATTTTCGCGGGTCTGCTGTAGTTCAAATTCCAGCTCTCGAATTTGCAGAGACAGAACAGAGTTAGGATCAAATTCTAAGTCTGTCGAGGGTGTAATAGATTCAGTAGCGATCGCCACTTCCAACAGTACAATTATTTCAATTTCATTGTTATCATCGTCTTCTACTTTCCCTACCCAAAGATTAATCCTTTGCTGCAACTCCAACTCCGATATCTGGATGTCGTTGTAGACTACCGACACCTGATCCCGCTTCACCCGATGCAAAGCTGTACTTAAGGGTATCTTGCTGCTTGGTGGCACAATATCTAATATATTTGTGGTGATTTCTCCTATAGGCAACTCCAGCAACTTAGCAGTGTTAATCAATATATGTATAATCTGATAATTCTGATTGATTATCACACAAGTGACTGGTTTATCCCCAAACCGCAGCTTAAAAACAGATTTCAGCAACGTCTCGTAAACAGGCCGCTCTGATTTTACCGGTTTGTACATCGTCACAGACTGCATAGTAGGAGACTTAATAATGCGACTAACCGGTAGTTGCACATCCAGGCGTTTACGAAAAATTTTCCACTGCTGGTTGATGACATCAAACGCATGGGGTATGACTCCCAAATTTTCCGAAGGTCCAAGGATTAAAACCCCTTTTCTTGCTAGGGAGAAGTGTAGCAGCATTAGCACCTGTTCCTGCAAAGCAGGCTGCATATAAATTAGTAAGTTACGGCAACTAACCAGGTGCATCTGAGAAAAGCCTGGATTTTTTGTCAAATCATGGGAAGCAAAAACCACCTGGGAACGAATCGACTTTTTTATCCGATAGGTTGAGCCTTCCGCAACAAAGTAAGATTCCAGCCGTTCTCTCCCGATATCTTGAGTAATATTGTCACTATAAATCCCCTGAGAAGCAATGGCTAAAGCCTCCTGATCAATATCAGTAGCAAATAGCTTTACGGGATGTTTTTCCTCCATATCCCGCATCACTTCATCAACAGCAATAGCTAGAGAATAAGCTTCTTCCCCAGTGGAACATCCGGTCACCCAAAGCCGGAGAGGGTTGCCTGGCTGCAAACTTTCCAGTATAGAGGGTAGCACGTCTGTTTGCAGCAAAGACCACATCTCAGGATCGCGGAAGAAACGAGTAGCACCAATTAGCAAATCTTGTCGGAGATTTTTGACTTCTTCTACACTATCATTTAGGTAATTAATGTATTGAGAAATTGTATTGACTTTAGAGAGTAGCAACCGATGGATAATACGACGGTTCAGAGTCCCTGGTTTGTACAAAGAAAAGTCTATATTTTCCTGCCTCTGCAAAATATCTAGAATCTGGTTCAGTTGTTCAGGAGGCAGTAGGTTTGTAGAATTTGGAGTCAGAGATGCCTGAGTATAGCTGTAGCGAATTATATCACAGACTGCCTGGGCTAATTCTTCTGGAGAAAGGATTTCATCCACCAGCCCTGAACTTAGGGGACTACTGGGCATAGCTCCGAATTGGGTTGTCTCCTGGGACTGTACTAGGGCCACACCCCCCGCCCGGCTAATCGCTTTGAGGCCCTCAGTACCGTCGTGCCCCGTACCAGAGAGCAAAATACTAATACAGCGATCGCCTCGTTCCTGAGCCAGACTCAAAAAGAAATAGTCAACAGGATAATCAATTTGTCCCCCCTGACGCTCTTCTAAGTACAATTGTTGTCCCTGTAACCTGACTATAAACCCTGGGGGCAGCACATATACGCTATTCATGGCAATGGCCATGCCGTTTTCAATCAGGTAAACTGGCAGTCTAGTGCGTCGCTGTAGCAGCTCTACCATTAAACTACGAAAGTCTGGGGATAGGTGCTGGACTACCACAAAGGCGGCACCAGGTTCAGGTAGCAAACTGCTAAAGAAGGCTTCGAGGGCCTGAAGTCCACCTGCTGATGCGCCAATACCTACCACAAAGCTTGCGGATGGAAAATTTGGGTTGGGTTGGTCTATCATTTCAGTTATAGCGCTAGGGAATAGGGAATAGGGAATAGGGAATAGTCTAGTAGGGTACGTATTTACGGCTTAAATTCAGACTATGAAAGAGATTCAGCAATCCGTCGTAACGCACCATTTTAGGTATGTTTCAAACCAGAATGTTACAAATGGTTTAATAGGTTGTTTGAGAAGTTATTGATACCCCTAAATCCCCCTTGTTCAGGGGGACTTTCCGTTGTATTTCCTTCCTTTTCAAGTCTAGTAGGGTGCGTATTTACGGCTTAAATTCAGACTATGAAAGGCATTTAACAATCTGTCGTAACGCACCATTTTAGGTATGTTTCAAACAAGAATGTTACAAATAGTTTAAGAGGTTGTTTGAGAAGTCATTGATACCCCTAAATACTCCTAAATAAGCGAGAGTTTCCGTTGTATTTCCCCCTTTTCAAACATCCTCTAAATAAGGAAGAAGTTCAATAATTAATTATTACCTCTCCTTAAAAGAAGAGGCTTTAATACCTTTTCAAGTATTTATCCTAATATTTGTCATAAACCCAATTTCTGAGAGTTGAAACAACAGAATATTTGTACTTCTTTATTAGGAATATTTGTACTTCTTTATTAGGAATATTTGTACTTCTTTATTAGGAATATTT
>NZ_JBNHEQ010000163.1:11064-19950 GCF_050016015.1 Dapis hubbardiae BLCC-M172 | reverse complement strand
TTCTGTTTCTGTAGGTTCTGAATTATCAGAATTTTCTGTTGTCTGAGAATCTGTATTTTCTGTATCTGATACTTCTGAATTATCCTCTCCCACCGTCACATTTTCTGGATCTAATAAAATTGTGCCTGGATTACCAAAAGCTGCACTAACATTAACATTTCCATTAAATATTAATTCTTGTTTTCCCGAAACTTCAACAAACCCTCCATCTCCAGAATTTTCTCCACCTTTAGCACTAATATCTCCCGCAAAATTAGTAATTCCATTAGACCAAATTATTACTCTTCCTCCATCTCCATTTGTAATAGCATCGGCAGAAATAAAGGAGTTTTGATTTACAAAAGTTTGCTGAGAATTAGGAACAATTCCATTGCCTTGAAAGTCGCCTCCTATTAATACTGTTCCTCCACCATTTAAAGCATCCGCCTTGATAGTGGTATTGATAAGAGCTACGCGCGAGCCTAATACATTTACTTGGTTTCCGGGATTAGATCCCCCCTGTTGCTGTGAAAGGGAAGTAGTTGATACATCTATATTGCCAGAGACAATAGCATCTCCTGGAGTATCGGCAACTAGAGTATTTGAGTCTGTCAATACCACATCACCATTAGCATTAACTATGACAGATGTAGCCTGAGCTATTTCTCCACCTGTTAAAAGTGTTGCTAAAGATAAGGGGTTTATACCAGCAATATCTTCTCCATTCTGTAGAGACGTTACATCCAACGTCCCTACTTCTAAACTTAATATATGTCCTGGTTGAGATATTCTTAAGACACTACCACCTTCTACTGCTGCGATGGTAATATTACCCCCTGCAGTGGAGAGTTCCCCGGTATTAATAACTGTGCCACCTAATAAGGTTAAATTTTCTCCAGGGTTTAAACTTAAATCTCCTTGATTAACTATAGCGCCTGGGTTAGATACATTAAATTTGTAGCCACTGGGGTTTCCGACTAAATTTGAGTAGTCGTTTGTGCCCATTGCTTGAAACCAGAAATTATTGCTGTCAAAACCAATACCTGTAGCAGTCGTAACGCTGAAGGAAGCAGGAATGTTGAGGGTAGCATTTTGACCGAACATAATACCTGCGGGGTTCATTAGGAAGAGGTTAGAGTTACCACCGATGACTTGGATGAGACCATTAATATAAGAAGCGTTCCCTCCTGTGACTCTACCGAGAATGTTGCTAGTGTCTGGGGTAGTCAGGAAATTAGCAGTTTGGTTTGTGGGGACATTAAATTTGTCAAAGCTATGGAATAGGTTAGCTCCATTGCGGGTGCCGCCTTCAATATTAAATTGGTTGCCCTGTGGGGTGACAGTTGTACCTGTGCCGTCGTTGGCCGGAGTTATAGGTTGGGAGTTAGCCGGGGGTGCTATGGCCAATGCTCCTAAAATTATAGTCAGAGCTTTTATTCTGTAAGATTCTACAAAAGTCCGTTTCATAAAAATATTCAATATTAAGTGGGGTTGGCATCAAAAGTTTGATAGATTGGGTTAAGAAACGTAGAAGAGGCACTCTGACAATAGTTTTAGTGGAATGGCACAATTGAGAATGAAATTCCACAGGGGGACTTGTTTCATCCCCTCATCTGGGCAGCGCGATCGCGTTGCGTAGTAGGATGTCTATAGAACCTCCATCATTATATATCATAATATATATTATTTATCTGTATATCAATCCATAATAGTAAAGATACTGAACTTTAATTGAGGTGAATATTGCTTGTTGCCGTAAATTTACTGGGAAGATAATCATATCTGGTTGAAAAGTAGTCTGCAGCGACAAAGCGGAAGCAATCTCGTGAAACCCATGAGATTGCTATCCGTTCCGGAATGCTCCGCAAACCTTCCACGGAGTGACAGTCGCAATGACTTATATCATGTCCGGTTGAATAGTTATAATTAAAGTTCGTAGTATAGCTCTCAGCCCTATCTAAAGTTGGGGCTGAGAGCTATTCTACAAACAAAAACTTTATTATAAGTGATTATCCGAACATAATATTATTAGGAGAAGCTTTAAACCGGATTAATTAATTATCAATTATCGGCGTTGGTGAATTGAGCTATGAACTATAAGAAACTGGAACATCTTTCCAATAAAGATAATGAATCAGTAAACGGACAGAATACTTCAACATTTCCACCGACTTTGAGTAACATAAAGTTTTTCGATGTAGCCTAGCTAAATAGTGCCTGAGTCTTGTATTTTCTCCTTCAACCCTGGTCATATAGGTTTTACTAATAATCTGATCCCCATCTCCAATAAACTGTGGATATACTTTCCATCCATCTGTTACATAGAAATAACAGTTCCACTTTTCTACATGTGCCCACAACGGTTCAAAGGTTTCTGCACTATGGTCTCCAATCACCCACTCTAAAATACCTCTCTTAAAATGATCTACCGCCGTCCATATCCAAATCTTGTTTTTTTTACCAACAAAAGTTTCCAGTTCATCTAATTCTCCGACCTGTGGAATCCTCAATACGAGAATAACTATTGGGCAGTAACTCACCCACTTGTTTAATCCAATTAATGATGGTGGCGTGGTGAATTTTTTTGACAAAGGGCGATCGCTCGATCTTCCCATGCCATTGACATACATTGTTAAACATTCATGTTTAAATTCGTTAGAATAACCCTGTTCTAATTGATAATTATCAATGAATTGACGAGAACAATTAACACAGATGTAGTTTTGTTTCCCTTGCCGATTCCCAGACGTTTTTGCGGATATGATGAGATTTACATTCGGGACATTCCATGATTTGAGACTATAGTAATCTTGATTTATTTTATTAATAATACCTTAATTCATAGCTTGATTCACCAATTATCAATTATCCATTATCAATTATCCATTATTAATTATCAATTATCCATTATCAATTATCAATTATCCATTATCAATTATCAATTATCAATTATCCATTATCCATTATCAATTATCAATTATCCATTATCAATTATCCATTATTAATTATCCATTATTAATTACCAAGGACTACCAATCATCATAAACCCTGACCAATAATAAGGATGAGATAAGTTTTTATTTTCAAACTTCCCTAACGCTGGCGGTAACACCACTGCACCACGAATACCTGGTCCCCTTAACTCCCCTTCTGCAATAACTACTTCCCCTCGCAACATTGCTAACTGCGCCTGTCTGAGTGCTTCTGCTTTAATTTTGGCATTATTCAAATGAACATAAAATTCTGTCATCAAGCCTAATGTTCCTTCATCACTCACATACCAAATACTTGCCAAAGCTGACTTCACTCCTGCTGCTACTGCTAACCCCGCAAATCCTAATTCGGCATTTTTGTCTCCGAAGGCGGTGCGACAAGCGGATAATACTAACAATTCTACTGCTGGTTCATTCCAACCCAACTCCCTAATTTGGTCTAATTTTAGTTGTTCGTCTCCCCAGAGCTGAATATAAGAATTATTTGCTTTTCCTGGTTTAAATTCTGCATGAGTCGCTAGGTGAATGATGGGATAGGAATAATTTTCTCGTTGAGCTAATAGGTTATTCCGGGTAAATTCTTCATTGATGAATTTGCTGCCTTGCCATAACTTTTGAGAAATTGTTTCTAACTCTGTGGGTACTGCTGGTAATGCACTTTGCTCAATGAATTCACTCGCTCCCATTGCTAATACTTGAGTATCTTGAAGTGGTCGGTAGTTGGTATCCATTAAGCTCACACTGGGAATTAAACTGAGACTATATTTTTCTACTAGAAATTGTTCCCCATCGTGTAATACTGCTACAGGTAAAGCACGCAAACCTTCATCCATACTGAATAGTAGGGTATCAATATTGGCTGCTTCTAGTTCTGCTAATATTGGTGCAATGAGCCAATTATATAATTTTTGGGCTGGTGGTAGATAGCTATTCGTATAACGACGAGCGGGATTTGTAATTTGTGCGCGTAGCGTTAACAAAGCTTTCATTAGTTCTTTGCGGTTGGTGTTGGGAATGGTTTTGAGAATAGGGTCGCTACCTGGTGTATATAATACCAGTTGTAGTGCATCTGGGTAAGCAGTGACATAGATAATTGCTGAGTTGTTACCTGTTTGACGGGCAATATCAATTAGCACTTCCCGAATATTCTGTGTCGATGTAATTTGATTTGATAGGTCTGACTCAAAGTAGTCCTCAAATTCATCGTTGCGAGTTTGTTCTATCGTTATCAATGTTTGGGAATTGGCAGCTACAGTTAGGGGTGTGCTATTCACAATATTGATGTTTTCTAAAGCGGTAGTGGTATCTGTGTTGATGTTGACTTTCTGGCGATCGCTCTGTTTGTTTGGGAGATTAGGATTATTTGTGGTTGTGATGGTGCTATTACCTTGCACTGACTGGATAATTTGAGTAGTAACAGGATTTAATACTTGATTATTAGATGGGGGAATATTTTGATTTATGGGAGTTTGAGTTATTGGCAGTTGCGTCAGGTTAGGTAAATTACCTGGAGTTACTGGCAGTTGCGTCAGGTTAGATAAATTACCTGGAGTTACTGATGTCTGAGGTAATAGTTGTGGCAAAGTATTGTCTGTTGGTATTGATGGAGATGGATTAATTTGGATGATTTCACCAGTATTAAGTTCTCCACCTGGTTGATTGATGATATTTGTGATATCCCCTATACCAGTAATATCTCCAGTAGTAATATCGCCACCTGTCACATTATTAATAGTGGCATCACCTACAGAAGTAATAGCTGTTTGGTCTCCCGTAATAATATTGCCACCTGCTTCATTATTAATAGTGGCATCACCTACAGAAGTAATAGCTGTTTGGTCTCCCGTAGTAATATCGCCACCTGTCACATTATTAATAGTGGCATCACCCTCTCCAGTAATAGCTGTTTGGTCTCCCGTCGTGATATCCCTTCCAGCTTCATTATTAATAGTGGCATCACCCTCTCCAGTAATAGCTGTTTGGTCTCCCGTAGTAATATCCCCTCCTGCTACATTATTAATAGTAGCATCACCTACAGAAGTAATAGCTGTTTGGTCTCCCGTCGTAATATCACCTCCCGCTTCATTATTAATAGTGGCATCACCAGTTGCACTATCAACAGTTTGGTCTCCCGTCTCAATATCTTCTCCCGCCACCACATTTATTCCTCCGGCGCTTCCCGACTCAGAACTAGATTCTAAATCTTCAGTTGTTACAGAACCGTCAGTAGCAATAATTTCAACTTGACCTGCTGCTGCTCCCCCTTGGGTAGTGACACTTGCAGTTCTAATATCACCTTGAGTGCTAAAAGTATTCAAAGTAATATTTCCACTGGTACCATTGGGGGCGCGAGTTTGAATTGTGCCTGTATTAATACTACCGCTACTACTTTGAATAGTCACATCTCCACTACCCGCATTACCAAAAGATGCGATGTTATTAATATTGACAACACCACTAGCATCCAGACTAATATCACCTCCTACACCATTTTCAGTATCAGCATAAGTAGCAATATGATTAATATTCAGGTCGCCGTTATTCATAGTTTCCAGAGAAATTTGACCGCCTGTACCATTGATAGCCGTTGAAAAAATAACCCCCGTGTTGATATTGCCGTCATTGTTGATAATATTAACAGATCCACTATCTTCTCCACCAAAAGAACTAATATTGCTAGTAGTAATCTCACCCTGACCTTGCTGAATAATCAAAATGTTGCCTCCAGTACCTTCAGGAGCAGAGGAACTCAAGTTAGCCCGTTCCTCTGCAAAGATAGTAGCGACATCTGGTGAAGATACATCAGCATCAGTAGAAATATTTGCTTCTGCGCCTAATGATAATCCAACGATATCAATATCAAGATCAATAGCTACATCTAAAGGTCCTACAGTGGTATCAATATTTCCATTAGTCGTTTCCAGAGTAATATTACCACCCCTTGTTCCACCACCGCTAAAGCTTTCGATAAAACCTGTAGTAATATTTTCTGTAGCGCTAAGGGTGACATTTCCCCCTTCCCCTTCTGCGGAAAAAGATAATAGCTGACCAACACTCGTATCTATTGCACCATCCGCAAAAATAGAAATATTGCCACTATTACCACTACCTGCGGTAAATGATGCTATGGTTCCTGTTTGGATACTACTATCACCTGTAATATTAACATCTCCACCGTTACCATCACCTTCTGAAAAGGATAAAATCGTTTCCACTTGGATATTACCAGGGGCGAAAATCTCCACATTACCACCGTTACCTGTTTGTGAAGAAGAAGCAAACTCACCTGGAGCATCAATAATACCTGTTTGACTTTCGAGCATAATGTTACCGCCACTGCCACTTGTGCCATCAGAACGGGAGTCAATATTAGCAGCGTTCGTTTTAGGAGTGCTGTCAGTAATAATTCTAATATCGCCTTGACTGAAAATACTAATGTTACCCCCATTTCCTTTATCACTATAGGAAGTGATTTCGGCGTTAGTGGTCACTGTGCCTTCTGTACTTATAATACTAATATCACCACCTGCTGGACGATTATTTTGTTCTTCAACTTGGGACTGAGTTCTCGTAGCATTATCTGCATTTCTTCCAGGGGCTGGAATATTTTCTGGGTCTCCTGCTGAGGAAATAATAGCATCTGTAATAATATTACCTTTGGCACTGACACTGATATCTCCTGCTGCACCTTGACGAGAAAATGACTCTATATCTCCTACCGTTATATTACCTTCATCAGCTTTGAGAGTAATAGCTCCACCCCCACCAGTAGTATTTTCTCCAGAGTTAGAATTTGTTTGCTCCGGGTTTTGCGCTCTCTGAGCTATAGGTTCGCCACTAGAGGAAAGTATCTCACCTATTGTTAAATTGCCTTGAGTGCTAGTAATATTAATTGCACCACCATCACCATTACCGTCTGAATAGGAAGAAATTGCTTCTGATGTGATATCACCAGGGGCATTAATATCTATATCACCGCCTTTACCTGTTTGAGATGAAGAAGATAACTCACCTTCGATAGTAATATTACCTGTTTTACTTTCTATAAAAATCTCACCACCATTAGTCCTATTGGTGCTATCAGTACGGGAGTCAATAGCTCCTGTACGAATATCAATATCACCATCACCGATAATACTAATATTTCCCCCTGGTCCGTCATTGCTATAGGAAATAATTTCTCCTTGAGTTTTCACCGTACCCTCTTTACTTTCGATACGAATATTACCGCTTTGTCTACCTGTTGGTTCCTCAACCTGAGACTGAGTTATGGTCTGATTTCCTGAATTTTCTCCTCCCACAGCAGGTCTCTCTTCTGGGTCTGCTGCAGAGGAAATTATTTCATTTGTGGTAGTAATATTGCCTTTAGCTTCAAGGGTTATACTTCCCCCTGAACCTTCACGAGAAAATGACTCTATATCTCCTACATCTATATTACCTTCAGCTTCTAGAGTAATATTTCCACCTTGACCACCTTGGTTTCCTCCCGCGAATGTTTGTGAACCTGGGGTTTCATCTATTTCTTCACCACTGAAAGAACCTAATTCACCACTGGTTGTATTAATATCTCCACCTGTACTTTCGAGGGTAATATTGCCACCGTTACCATTACCTTCTGAAAAGGAAGAAATTGTTCCTGATGTGATATTACCTGTTGCCCTAATCTCTACTGGACCGCCTTCACCAGTTTGGGATGAGGAAGACAGCTCACTATTGATAGTTATAGCGCCTGTTTTACTTTCGATTTTAATGGCACCACCATTACCACTACTATCAGCACGAGAGTCAATAGTCGCTCCATCAGCAATGTCAACATCACTATTACTAATAACATCAATATTACCCGCATTTCCTTGATTACTATAGGAAATAATTTCTCCTTGAGTTTTCACCGTACCCTCTGTACTTTCGATACGAATATTACCGCTTTGTCTACTTGTTGGTTCCTCAACTTGAGACTGAGTTATAATCTGATTTCCTGAATTTTCTCCTCCCACAGGAGGTCTATCTTCTGGATCTGCTGCAGAAGAAATAATTTCACTTGTGGTAATATTGCCTTTAGCTTCAAGGGTAATACTACCCCCCGAACCTTCACGAGAGAATGACTGTAAAACTCCTGCATTGATTTCACCTTCAGCTTCTAGAGTAATATCTCCACCTTGACCTCCTTGGTTTTGCCCTGCTAGGGTTTGTGAGTTTTGGTTTTGATTTATTTCTTCACCACTGAAAGAACCTAATTCACCACTGGTTGTATTAATATCTCCGCCTGCGGAAATCTTTATATTCCCACCATTACCTGTTTGAGAAGAGGAAGATAACTCACTATTGATAGTAACGTTACCTGTTTGACTTTTGATTTCAATATTACCACCATCACTGCTAGTTCCAGCGCGGGAATTAATACCTGCTTCCTCATCATCTGTTTGATTACTACTAATATTAATATCGCCATCACCAATAATAGTAATATCGCCCCCTGTACCTTGGCGAGAAAATGATTCTACAGATCCTGCATCTATCTTACCTTTAGCTGTTAGAGTAACATCTCCTCCTTGACCATTACCTTCTGAACGAGAGTTAATAGTACCTGTTATCAAATCCGTATTACTGATAATATTTACATTTCCCGCATTTCCTAATTGTGAAAAAGAAGATAATTCACCACCACTGGTATCAACATTTCCACCTGTACTTTCGAGGTTAATACTCCCACCTTGACCACTACCTTTTGAACGGGAGTCTATATCACTTGTCGTGAGATTGCCACTACTGGTAATATTCACACCTCCAGCATTTCCTAATTCGGAAAAGGAAGATAACTCACCACCACTGGTATCAACATTTCCACCTGTACTCTCAAGGTTAATACTCCCACCTTGACCACTACCTTTTGAACGGGAGTCTATATCACTTG
>NZ_JBNHEQ010000163.1:0-10964 GCF_050016015.1 Dapis hubbardiae BLCC-M172 | reverse complement strand
GACCACTACCATTTGAACGAGAGTCTATATCACTTGTTGTTAAATCACCACTACTAATAATATTTACACCTCCCGCATTTCCTAATTCTGAAAAAGACCTCAATTCACCTCCAGTGGTATTAACATTTCCGCCTTTACTTTCGAGGTTAATACTCCCACCTTGACCACTACCATTTGAACGAGAGTCTATATCACTTGTTGTTAAATCACCACTACTGGTAATATTCACACCTCCAGCATTTCCTAATTGAGAAAAGGAGGATAACTCACCTTCGATAGTAATAGCACCTGTTTGACTTTCTAGAATAATATTTCCACCAGCACCATCGACATCGCTACGGGAATTAATCTCATTACCTATATTAAGATCGGTAAAACTTTCCACAGTGACACTACCACCATCACCAGTAGTGGCAAAACTATTTATTGCTGCTGTGGTAGTTACCGATCCTTCTGTACTTTTAATACTAATATCACCACTACTAGCAGCATTTTCCTGGGTCTGTGTTATTGCTGCTAGGATGTTACCATTGTCCGGGTCTCCAGCACTAGAAAGAATTCTGTCTGTAGTAATGTCACCTTTTGCTTCTAGAATTATATTGCCACCTGAACCGTCACGAGAAAATGATTCTAGATTTGATTCAACATCAGTTCCTGCGGTAGTATCAATAGTGCCTCCTGCTTTTAGGATAATACTTCCTCCATCACCACTACCAGAATTTTCTGAGTCTTCTGCTTCTCCAAAGTCTCGACCAGCAAAAGAAGAAATATTTCCAGTTGTGATATTGCCATCACTGGTAAGACTGACAGTTCCTGCATTTCCACTACGGGAAGAGGAGGCGAGTTCACCAGCACTGCTATTAATATTTCCACCTATACTTTCTAGAGTAATATTCCCACCTCGACCATTACCATCCGAACTGGAGTCAATACCACCTGTTATCAAATCACCAAAACTTTTGATATTGACATCTCCAGCATTTTCTGTTTGGGAAAAAGAACTTAAGAAACCACCACTGGTATTAACATTTCCACTTGTACTTTCCAGAGTAATATTCCCACCTTGACCATTAGTTGAATTAGAGTCAATAGCACCTGTTATTAAATCATTATTACTGGTTATGGCAACGTTTCCTGCATTCCCGTCAGTAGCAGCAGAAAATATTTCGCCTATAGTTGTATCAACACTTCCACCTGTACTTTCCAGGGTAATATCTCCACCTGTACCTGCTATTGTCACAGAATTAATTTTACCTGTTTTCAGATCGCTAAAACTTTTTATCTTCACATTTCCCGCATCTCCTGTATCGGAAAAAGAACCTAATTCACCAAGACTGGTATCAATATTTCCTTCTGTACTTTCTAAGGTAATACTTCCACCCCGACCATTTTCTGAATTGGAGTCAATATTACCTGTGATTAAATTCCCATTACTTTTAACATTTACATTTCCAGCATTTCCCCGAGTAGAAGTAGAAAATATTCCTGCATCTCTTGCGGCTCCAGTAGTATCAATACTTCCACCTGTACTCTCTATCGTGATATCTCCACCTTCACCGGCAAATGTTGATGATTGAATACTTTCAGTCTTAATATCTCCAAAAGCTTTAACAGTTATACTTCCAGCATTTCCGCTAACAGCAGCAGTATCTATTTCTGCTGTGGTAGTTACTGCGCCTTCTGTACTTTCAATGGTAATATTACCACTATTACTACTATTTATTTCCGTCTGTGTTGTTGTTGTGTTTACGGTAGCGCCTACAGTAGGAGTAGGTTCGCCAGCAGTGGAAAAAACTCCCCCTGTAGCAATATCGCCTTTGCTGGTAATGCTAACTATACCTCCAGCGCCAAGACGAGAAAATGATTCTAGAGTTCCGGCGCTAGTATCAATAGTTCCTCCTGCTGTCAGAGTAATATCCCCTCCACTACCAGTAGCATTTTGATTAGAGTTAGTATTAGTCGAATTTTCTAAGTCTCCATCTACATCCAATGGTTCGCCTGCGGAAGAAAATATGTCTCTAGTTTTAATATTCCCCTGACTGGTAATACTGACATTTCCTGCATCACCCCCAACGGAATAAGAAGATAATTCTCCACTACTGGTATCAATATTACCACCTGTACTTTCCAGGGTAATATCTCCACCATTACTACTACCATCTGAACGGGAGTCAATATTACCTGTTTTTAAATCCCCATTACTTGTAATAGCAACATTTCCACCACTCCCTTGCAAAGAACCAGAAAATATTTCATTGGCAGTTGTATCAACTTCACCACCACTATTTATGGTAACGTTCCCACCTCTATTATTACCTCCTGTGGAAACATTAATTTCACCTGTTTTAATATCACCATCAGCACTAAGAAAAACATCCCCACCACTGGTTGATGCTGAATTGGCGTCAAGGGTGGTTTGAGTAGTATCAATATTCCCACTACTAGAAATAGTAATATTGCCTGGTTGGCTATCAGGAGTTGATGTAATTATCCTTTCAGTTAAAGTCAAATTCCCATTAATACTTATTTCAATATCCCCGCCATCAAAAGTTGAAATACCTTCTACTTCTTCACTAACTCCACCAATAGTTAAATTATTTATTGACTCCAGAAATAGCCCTTTTTCTCCTATGAATACTTCTAAGTTATTTACATCTATACGCAAGGGAGCTTCAGTTAAACCTACACCACCAATACTTTCAGTTTGAAATATTGCTCGGTCGGCAGTAATTAAAGAATTAGGAGAAACTCGTCTAATATTTCCTCGATTAGCATTAACTAATAGTTGACCAGTAGTAGTTAAATTAGCCAGATTTATATCACCATTTTCTCCTAAAATTCCTAGTAGAATTGTAATATCCCCACTACCTGAATTTAATGTTGTTCCTTCTGCTTGATTAATAGAACCTGCTCCTGGTTCGCGATTATTAATATCGGCTCCATCATCATTACCAAAAAGACTAATATTACTATTACCACTGGATGTATTTATATCGGCATTTAGATTAATACTTCTTCCTGCTGTTAATTCTATAGATTTAGAAGTTTCTATTGGTTGATTAACAGTTATATCATTGTCAGCTTGAAGAATAATTTCACCTTCTAATTCTTCTATTTCTGTAGCAGAAAATGTCTGATTATCGCCTTCATTTTGATTCGGTGTTTCGGCTCCAATAATTATATTTTTCGGGTCAAATAATATTGTTCCTGCTTCTCCTAATGCTGCACTAACATTAACATTTCCATCAAAAATTAATTCCTGTTTGCCAGATATTTCAACAAACCCTCCATCACCAAAAAATTCTCCTCCTTTAGCACTAATATTTCCCGCAAAATTAGTCGTATCATCTGACCAAATTATGACTTGACCACCGTTTCCATTATTAAGAGCATCTGCCGAAATAAAAGAGTTATTGTTAACAAAAGTTTGCTGATAATTGGGAACAATTCCATTGCCTTGCAAGTCGCCTCCAATTAATATTCTTCCTCCACCATTTAAACCATTGGCCTGAATATTGGCATCAATAACTGCCACGCGATCGCCTAACACATTAATTTGTCCACCGCTCCCTTGATCAGAGGAATTTGATACATCAATATTTCCAGAGGCAACTGCTACTCCTTCTCTACCTGTCAAAACTAAATTACCTTGAGCATCTACTACCACAGATGAGGCATCATTTGTTTCGCCACCTGTTAACAACTGTGCTAGTGATAATGGTGTAATTGACTGCCCCGATAAATGTGCAGAAGAAGGTGATATATCTAAACTCAAAACATGGCCTGCTTGAGAGATCCGCAAGGTATCCCCACCATTAACTGCAGCGATGGTAATGTTTCCACCTGCCGTAGATAGTTCACCTGTATTGACAACTGTACCGCCAAGGAGAGTAAGATTGTTTCCTGGATTTAAACTTAAGTTTCCTTGATTAACTATAGCGCCTGGGTTAGAGACATCAAAATGATAACCACTGGGATTACCTACTAAATTTGAGTAGTTATTTGTACCCATTGCTTTAAACCAGAAGTTATTGTCGTTGAAACCTATACCTGTGGCAGTAGTAACACTAAAGGAAGCGGGCACATTGAGGGTAGCATTAGGGCCAAATATTATTCCGGCGGGGTTCATTAAGAAGAGATTTGAGTTCCCACCAACTACTTGAATTAAGCCATTTATAGTAGAAGCATTTCCTCCTGTGACTCTACCCAGAATGTTGCGAATGTCTGGAGTTGTAAGGAAATTTGCGGTTTGATTAGATTCAACGTTAAATTGGCTAAAACTATGAAATAGGTTTGCACCGTTGCTGCTGGGAGTGCCACCTTGGATATTAAATTGGTTGCCGTTTTGGTTGACTGTAGTTCCTGTACCGTCTGTTGCTGGGGTAATAGGTTGACTATAAGCAGGAATGGCGACTGTTCCCAATAGAGAAACAAAGGCCATCAGAGGATAAAGATGTAATGTTAATAGCTTCATCTAATTGACTGAGTATTTACTTTTTCTGAAAAAAATAATTATGATTAGCTCCAGTATATCTTTTCCATTCTATCAGTTACCAAAATAATCAGCATTCAGAAGTCAAAATGAACAGTAGGGACGTTCCATGGAACGTCCCTACAAGGTTTTGGTTGTGATGATTTGGTTTATGTATCTGAAAAGCGCTGTAATCACCATTACAGCGCTTTTCATTTTAGCAGAATACAAAATAGGGAAGTTGTACGCAACTTTCCTACAGAATTATCATTTTATTTATGTAGTTCATTGACATGAAAACTACTCCAGGTAGAAACCGGGTTTATTACCCTAGTTATTTGTTTTAAAATTACGAGTTTATAAATCCGGTTTCTTGTTTAATTTTTAGCTAAAACTTAGTCAACATTGACTTTCACAACTTTATTTTTCTCAGCTTCAGCTTTAGGTAAATGTAGATGTAAAATACCATCTTTGTAGTCAGCTTTTACTTGCTCATTTTGCACTCTGACTGGCAAAGAAATTATTCTTTGGAAACTACCATAACGAAATTCAGAACGAGTCATACCTTCTTCTTCTGTCTTAGTTTCTTGACGACGTTCTCCTTTAATTGCCACTGCTTCGGCAGTTACTTGTACATCTAAATCTTTCGCCTCCAAACCAGGTATTTCCAGTTTTAAATCAATAAAATCATGGTTTTCGTGAATTTCTGCTGCTGGTGTAAATGCCATGCCTTTTTCTTCACCATTGAAAGTTGGAGCGAAAGTATCAAATAAACGATTCATTTCTTTTTGCAAAGAGTCTATTTCACGCCAGGGATGAAAACGAACAATAGACATATTTATTACCTCCTAAAACGATGTTTTATATATTGATTGAATTTGTTGTTTCTGTTTCTATTTTAGATTCGGTTTTGTCTTGAATAAGTGAGGAAAATGGGAAAGATGCGATCGCAATTGCCGTACTATTTATTTTGATAAATCGCATCTTTCTGTATTGCTAAAATTTAGTCAATACTTACTTTGACAACTTTATTTTTCTCAGCTTCAGCTTTAGGTAAATGTAGATGTAAAATACCATCTTTGTAGTCAGCTTTTACTTGCTCATTTTGCACTCTGACTGGCAAAGAAATTACTCGTTGGAAACTACCATAACGAAATTCTGAACGAGTCATACCATTGGCTTCTGTTTTACTTTCTTGACGACGTTCACCTTTAATTGCTACTGCTTCGGCAGTCACTTGTACATCTAAATCTTTCGCTTCTAAACCTGGTACTTCTAATTTTAACTCAATCGTATCCTCAGTTTCCTGCATTTCTGCTGCTGGTGTAAATTTCACGACTTTTTCTTCATCACTAAAAGTCTCAAATAAACGATTCATTTCTTTTTGCAAAGAGTCGATTTCACGCCAGGGAGAAAAACGAACAATAGCCATATTTATTGCCTCCTCAATTGATATTTTATGTATTGATTTAATTTGTTGTTTCTGTTTCTATTTTAGATTCGGTTTTGCGTTAAGTAAGTGCGGAAAATAGGAAAGATGCGATCGCAATTGCCGTACTTTTTATTTTGAGAAATCGCATCTTTCTGTCTTACTAAAATTTAGCCAACATTGACTTTCACAACTTTATTTTTCTCAGCTTCAGCTTTAGGTAAATGTAGATGTAAAATACCATCTTTGTAGTCAGCTTTTACTTGCTCATTTTGCACTCTGACTGGCAAAGAAATTATTCTTTGGAAACTACCATAACGAAATTCAGAACGAGTCATACCTTCTTCTTCTGTCTTAGTTTCTTGACGACGTTCTCCTTTAATTCCCACTGCTTCGGCAGTTACTTGTACATCTAAATCTTTCGCCTCCAAACCTGGTATTTCCAGTTTTAAATCAATATAATCATTGTTTTCGTGAATTTATGCTGCTGGTGTAAATGATATTCCTTTTTCTTCACCATTGAAAGTGGGAGCAAAAGTATCAAATAAATGATTCATTTCTTTTTGCAAAGAATCAACTTCACGCCAGGGAGAAAAACGAACAATAGCCATATTTATTACCTCCTAAAAATATGTTTTATGTATTGATTTAATTTGTTGTTTCTGTGTTCTATTTTAGATTCGGTTTTGTGTTGAGTAAGTAAGGAAAATGGGAAAGATGCGATCGCAATTGCCGTACTAGAGTTTTTTTTGATGGAGATAGTATCCAAAACTTTCCCAGTTTTTTCCACCACAACCTTGCTTAAATTTTAGTTGAAGTAAATTGATTTTTATTCAACTTGTCTTTATTGTAATCAAAGTGAAAAAATTATCGAATTCGGTTCCTCCCTCCCATGCGATCGCGATTTCCGTACAACTATCGTTTGGTTGAATAAATCTACTTATTAGCACCTAAGTAAGTCAGTCTTAAAATTCATGGTTATCAGAAAGCAGGAAACATAACGTTGAAGCGAAGAGATTTCTGATAATTCTACTTTTTGTTATATACCTTATTTTTTCGTGGTTACCTACTTAATCTTTAGTATGAGGAGCAAAATTAGAATATAACTATGTTATCATGCTACACGAATGGAGGATGAATATAAATGTAGTAAGGGAATTAGCAGAGTAACTGAAATATATCCCCTTACTTGATTTTCGGCGTTGCTGATGGGTGGGTATAATTTGTATTTATTGGTAATTACTAAACTATTGAATAACAAATACTTAAGATTATTCAATCTTTATTTTCATACCTTGATTCAGCAACCCCTAAAATTAATGTCCTCGTGGATTTTGACAGAACGCATAAGTATCAAACATCGCTCCCACTAAACTACAAGTAATAGCAATTACTAAACATCCTTGCCAGGGATGGCCACTACCGAAAGTTGCTAAGAATTGCCAAATTTGGGCAATACCAGATTGACCAATTCTTTGTAAACTGGGAAGATGACTAATTAAAGCAAAGCTCATCCAACTAGCCCCAATCAACATCATAGGAGTTATAAAGCTAAAGATAGTTGTGAGTAGTAAAGAACGTAGCAAATCAGTTAAAATACCCATAATAATAATTAACCATAAGTCCAGATATAACTGCCACCTCAGTAGCAAGTTAACCAAATAGGCTAACTTATTTCTAAGATAGAGAGCGATCGCTTAAAATCGGTAAATCTGTCAGAAAACTTCAATTTTGGTTTAAAAATCTTGTTGAAGATTGGTAAATTTCTCTCATTGTTTGATTTATTGTTCTAATTTATTAATTTCTATTGAATAAGATTACTTTTCGATTAACTTTTGGGTCATGGGGACCACGGATGTTGGCTGCTACATATTTAGCGGGCCAGGTAGTTGTTCATTTGCTAAAGGGCAAAATTTATCGTCGTAATACCATTGATCAAATGGCGATAGTAGGTCCACAGTCCCTACTAATTGTCTTATTGACAGCTAGTTTTGTCGGTATGGTATTTACTATTCAGGTAGCCAGGGAACTTGTAGCTTTTGGTACAGCTAATATGGTCGGGGGAATGTTGGCTCTAACTTTAACTAGAGAACTTGGTCCTGTCTTGACAGCAGTTGTTGTTGCAGGGCGAGTGGGTTCAGCATTTGCAGCGGAAATAGGCACAATGAAGGTGACAGAGCAAATAGATGCTTTATATATCCTGAAAACAGATCCAGTAGATTATTTAGTTATTCCCAGAGTTATTGCTTGTGCTTTAATGATGCCAATCTTAACTTTGTTATGTTTGGTAGCTGCTATACTTGGTGGACTAATAATTGCAGTGAATCTATATGATATTCCCCGAAGTATATATATAGATTCTGTCCAGGATTTTCTAACTATTTGGGATTTGTGTAGTGGATTAACTAAATCAGTTATATTTGGTGTTTTAATTGCTGTAATTGGTACAAGTTGGGGTTTAACTACTACTGGTGGGGCAAAGGGGGTAGGTAAATCTACAACTACAGCAGTTGTGACATCTTTAATATCTATCTTTATTTTTAATTTCTTTCTATCTTGGGGAATGTTCCAAGGTCTAGGTGGGGCCATGAAGCAAGGTCTTTAAAATAGAGAAGAGTCAAAAAATATTAGAGAGTGTCATAAAATCACTAAATCAAGATCAAAAACTATGAATTTTTCTTAGTTTAGTGAGAGAAAGTAAAAATAGACATCTCTTACAATAAAAAATAAAATTCATTATTACACTCTTATTCATCAATTATTTCCCCCTATTCCCTACTCCCTACTCCCTACTCCCTCTTTTAATAAATTTACATAAAGCCATGACTACTATTTCTACCTCAGAAGCAAAACAAACTATTGAACTTGCTCCTAGTTATAAAATACCTTTAGTGCTAATAATTGCTGCATTACCTTTGGTATTTGTACAAAAGTGGGTAAGTTTAGCGATCGCTATACTAGGAATTTTTCTATTAGTTGAAACATTAATTCTCCGTCTGAAATTTACAGAAACAGCCTTAGAAGTATACCTTTCAGATAAACTTTTACGAAACTTTCCTTATCAAGATTGGCTCAATTGGGAAATATACTGGTCTCCTGTCCCAATTCTGTTCTATTTTAGAGAAGTTAAGAGTATCCACTTTCTACCAATTATTTTCGATCCTAAAATGTTGCAAACTTGCCTGGAAAAATACTTTCCTTTAAATCAGGATTGAAGTAGCACTTAGCTATCAGCTTCTAGGAGGGTGTATAATGGAGGATTAAAACCCCATGAACAGGTATTAGGCGCTTGTTCAAATATATTGGGGAATTAAACCCTTAAATTTTGAGCTGTTAACGTAGTTACGACCCAGGAGGCTAGCTAGATGCTGTTTGTGGAACATTCCGTTAGGAAAAGCTGATAAGTAGTTAAATGAGAAGATATAAAATTTTGGGTTTGAAAAACAAAACTCTTTCTGGGTTATTCCCACTTCAGAAATTACTATCGCTACACTAAACCTGCGGTTATTTTTCCCTCTAATTAATAGTAGAAATTTTGCATATTTTTTTCCATGATTTACCCAGACGAAATACAACCAGAAGAACAAAAAGAAAAATCTAATACCTTAAATGAAATAAGTCCTTCAGCTTCAGACTTAGATGAAAAAATTGAAACTAAAACTCTTCCTACAAATCCAGAAGTTTCTGAGTCTTATGAACCTGATATAAATCAACCAATTGAAGTAGCATACGTTCCATTTGTTGAAGATAATTCTATAGATTCTGCTAGTTTGACTGAGGAGTATACAACTCCGCCAGTTGAGAAAATTGAAGAAGAATTGACCTCAGAAGTTACTAACCTTGAACAGCAAGAACAAAATTTAAAAGAAGAAATAGCTACTCTACAAGAAACTAAGGCTAAATTACAACAAGAAGTAATTGCCCAGACTAAGGCTATAGGGCGTTTAGTGCCAGAAGCTTTAAGTCAGTTAGAACAACGTAGACAAACATTGCAAGTAGAGGTAGAAAAACTAGAGCGTCGCAAAGAACGTATTCAAAAGGAGATGCGCACTACTTTTGCTGGTGCTTCTCAGGATTTGGCAATTAGAATTCAGGGGTTTAAAGATTATTTGGTGGGAAGTTTGCAGGATTTGGCTGTTGCTGCTGAACAGTTAGAATTGGCCCCACAGCCAGAGGAATATTCTACTCCTGTGAAGGAAGATACTCCTAAATCTACAAGAAATTCTGAAAATCCTAAATTTGCCGAAATGGGTTTTGAGGAACAAACTAGACAAATTCGCCAGATTCTTGACGAATATCGGAATATGCCTGATTATTATGGCCCACCTTGGAGATTACGGCGTACATTTGAGCCGATCCATGCAGAACGGGTTTCCAATTGGTTTTTCTCTCAGGGTGGTCGTGGTGCGCTGCGAAATATGGGTAGTCGGTTACAAAATATTTTGGTTGCTTCGGCGATTATTTCTGTACTGAGAGATTTATATGATACAAGGGTACGCGCTCTGGTGTTGGCTAATTCTCCTGAACGTTTGGGAGAGTGGCGTCGGGGTTTACAGGATTGTTTGGGGATTGACCGCCGTGATTTTAGTCCTGACCGGGGTGTGGCTTTGTTTGAGGATGCGGAGGTTTTGGCCCAAAAGGCTGACCGATTGCTTAAGCAGGGCAAGTTACCAATTATTGTGATTGATGATACGGAAGATAGAATTAGTCTTTCTATGTTACAGTTTCCTTTATGGTTAGCTTTTGCTCCTGAACCTAATTCTCAAAACTCAATGGATAGGTTTTAATTAAGAGGAAGAAGGAAGAAGGAAGAAGGAAGAAGGAAGAAGGAGTTATTGAACCGGCGCAAAAGGGAGAAACTTTTTTATTCCTAATTGTTAGGACTTTTTTCCTAACAATCTCTTACTAATTGATAATGAATAATTGATAATGAAAGAGTTTTTTAAATCTCTAATTTTCTTTCCCTATTTCTATCTAACTATCTATGGATAATTAATAATTGATAATGGATAATTGATAATGAAAGAGTTTTTTAAATCTCTAATTTTCTTTCCCTATTTCTAT
>NZ_JBNHEQ010000162.1:24273-56723 GCF_050016015.1 Dapis hubbardiae BLCC-M172 | reverse complement strand
TATTCCCTATTCCCTATTCCCTATTCCCTATTCCCTATTCCCTATTCCCTAGCGCGTAGCGCTATACTATTTAATCAAATATTTATATACTCAAAACTATTCAGATTGCTTCCCTCAACTCCGTTCCAGTCGCAATGAGTTAGTTGTAAATTTTCTCACTTACCTACTTATATATAAGCTAATTTATTTCTGATTTTATAACTAAAAAAGTAAAGAAACCGGGTTTATTAAATACCCCACCATACTAACATTTACTTTCCATAAACCCGGTTTCTCATAACCCTCAAAAAAAAGCATATTTGATATCTAGAGCTAGGCATTAAGGTTAAGATATTTCTAAATGTTGAAACTCCTTTGAAAGTATGCTGTTCCCTATTCCCTATTCCCTAGTACTATAACTTTAAAAATCGACAGTTAAAGGCGCCCTGGGAAAAGGAATTACATCTCGAATATTCCCCATTCCTGTCATAAACTGCACTACTCTTTCAAATCCTAAACCAAACCCCGCATGAGGCACAGTACCATACCTACGCAAATCCAAATACCACCATAACTCCTCCTTATTCATCTCCTGTTCATCTATCCGCCTCTCCAAAACATCCAAACGTTCTTCTCTCTGAGAACCACCAATAATTTCTCCTACTTTCGGCACTAAAACATCCATTGCCCTAACTGTCTTACCATCATCATTCAACCGCATATAAAAAGCCTTAATTTTTGCCGGATAATCAGTCACCATTACAGGTTTTTTAAACAACTCCTCACACAAATAACGTTCATGTTCCGACTGTAAATCTAAACCCCATTCTACCGGATACTCAAACTTTTTATCCGTCTTTTCCAACAAAGAAACTGCCTCAGTATAACTAATCCTTTCAAAACTATTATTAATAATCGTATCCGCCGTTTCCAAAACAGTCTTATCAATCCGTTTATTAAAAAATTCCATATCCTCCGGGCAACTTTCCAAAACAGACTTAAAAATATGTTTCAAAAATTCCTCAGCCAAATCCATATCCCCTTCCAAATCGCAAAAAGCCATCTCCGGTTCAATCATCCAAAACTCAGCTAAATGTCGAGAAGTATTAGAATTTTCGGCTCTAAAAGTCGGACCGAACGTATAAACATTACTAAAAGCAGTTGCCATAATTTCCGCTTCTAACTGCCCACTTACTGTTAGAAAAGACTGCTTTCCAAAAAAGTCTTGACTAAAATCAACATCTTGTTTTTCTGTCAGAGGAACTTTCTTTAAATCAAAATTTGTAACAGTAAACATTTCCCCCGCACCCTCACAGTCACTAGCACTAATAATAGGAGTATGCACCCACAAAAAACCTCGTTCTTGAAAAAATTGATGAATGGTATTAGCACAAGCATTTCTCACCCGAAAAACTGCTCCATAAGTATTAGTTCGTCCTCGCAAATGTGCAATAGTGCGGAGAAATTCAAAAGAGTGACGTTTTTTCTGCAAAGGATAAGTTTGAGGGTCAGCATCACCATAAGCAATAATACTTTCTGCCTTAAGTTCAATTCTTTGCCCCTTTGCTGGCGACTCCACTAAAATACCAGTCACTTCCACCGAAGCACCTGTATTTATCTGCTGCAAACTTTCCTGATAATTTGGTAGATCCGGATTTAATACCACCTGTAGGTTAGCTAAACATGAACCATCATTAACTTCTACAAAAGCAAACTCTTTCAACTCTCGCTTAGTGCGTACCCATCCTTGAATTGTTACTTTAGCATCAGGTTGACCACTTCTTAAGATTTCGACAATTCGTTGCTTTGTCATTTATTTAATCCTATCCATACTTTGAGAAAGTATATCTCGTAATTGATTCAATATAGTCTTAATTTGTGGAAAATTAATTACACATTACTTTATTACTTTTTAGCTAGCTCAGAAACACATATATTTTTGCTAAATTTATTTCACTTAACCTAATTTGTATAGGTTATAGGAGTTTTGGAATTTTATGTAGCAAGTGTTACATAATTTCTTGAGCTGAGAGTTATAATTTTTTATATGTACTTATTATTAATTGTATATTTAAAACTATAGCGCTATAGTATAAATGACTTATATCGGAACTAGAGAAGCAGCTTTTTTATTAGGTATTTGTTGTCAACGAGTTAGAGTTCTACTTTCTCAAGGTAGAATTAAAGGGGCTTACAAAAACAAAGGATTTTGGCAAATTCCTCTCTATGGCAAAATGAAAATGCCTATTGTAATACCAGGTACTAGAGGTCCCGAAGGTTTATGGTGTAAAAGGCGACGAAAGAATCCAACCAAGATTCATGTTAATCAACACAAAATTCGAGATAATAGCGACCGAATTAAAAACGATCCTCAAATGACTCCCGATCAGTTAATACCAGTAATCACCTTAAAGCAGACAAATCATAATGATATGGGTTATCAAATGGAAATACATGGTCCGTGTCGTATAGTTTATAAACCTTATAAACCTTTACCTTGTGGAGCTCATTTGTGGATTGAAACCTATTATCCAGTACAGTTTGTAGATACTCAGTTTAAACCTTTCACTGCAAGACAATCCTACAAAAATGTTCGGTTAAGATATGGTTAGAATACGATCAAATATAGCACAACTTTTCGTTTACCCGGATGATATTTTAATCTTCTTGCTACAGCTAAATATTATTCTCTTTAGTAGAAATGATTGGAACTTTTAGTTTGGGCTTTTAACTTTCCAGTGTTATCCCAACTCTATCGTTATTTTTCAACTGAATCCTAATCTTTCGGCAAATTTCTAATTGTTTCATATCTTTAATATTTTATATATATTTGTCTAGGATAGTGTATGCTTTTTAAGCTTTAGCAATCAACATTAAGTCAAATCGCTATAATGGTTGAATTCGTAAAGGGATTAAAGATACTTTAATCTATCACAACAGAAATTTCCAGACAAAAAAGGTAACCTCAACTAACACAGGATTTTAACAACCAACCTATGGCAATTCCTAAACCTCCAAATCTCACAGCTTGCCAGAATGGTTCTTTTATGCTGCCCCAATCAAATAAACTGCTTTCTAGATTTAACTCTATTGTTTCCAATTCTGTCTGTATCTGTTGTAACTCTTCTCGCAATTTGTGAGTTTTTTGGCGACGTACTTCGGGTCGCACTTCTTCTAAACGATGCTGGAGTTGTGCTTTGCGCTTCTGGTAATACTGAATTTGAGAATAACGTTCTTTTACGGCAGCAAGGTTAAGTTCTACCTCTGCCAATTCTTGTGCCAGATCCATCTCTGAAACTTCTAATTCCTGATTAACTGGGACATAATTTGAAAACTCATCATTTAATTTTTTGGGAGAATCTTCTGGAGAAGGATTCATGCTGGCATACTTAAGTATAGTAAGTTCACTGGAAAACATTATCTAGGTAGATATGCTCAAGTCTAACTCAACTCCTGCAACTATAGTTAACAAAGTAGAGACTTCTAATCATAGAAATTTAGAAGAATATACCACACTAGAACTAGCCCAAGCTTTAGCCGAAAGACTTGCTATACCAGAAAGAGACTGGCATCGACTCAAGTCTAATCGCCAAGTTCGTGCATTAGAGCTAACTGTAGCTGCTTTGGTTTTTCTGATTCAGGGTCAACCTACTGAAGCGATCGCACGCCTAAACCAAGCAATTAGGTGGTTAGATCGATCAATATCAGCACCTCCATGTCCAACTCATGGTTCTCAGAAGAATTAATTAGTTTAAGTTAAGTTAATTATTCATCGTACCAAGGGCAATCTAGAGTTATTCCTTACCTTTTTGCATAGCATTAACTCTGTGCCCTTGGAATTCCATTCAATATAATCGAAAACTTGGTAGATAATGTATATTCCTCGACCACATTCTTTTTGATCGTCACAATCTGTGTAGTTTTCCGGATCATCATTTGCAATTTTTTGGTTATTTTGGTTAGGTCTACAAGGTGGTTTAAAACCAGGACCTTGATCTGATATCACCCACCAGTAGTGGTCTTTGACAATTGAAAAACGGACTAAAACTGTTTTAGTGGGGTCTAAATTATTCCCATGCTTTGTCGCATTTACTAACGCCTCTTGTAATCCTAATCGCAGTTCTGGATGCCAGTGTTTAGGAACATCCGCAAGTAGCAGATCGAGGATCGGACACAAATAGAGGGTAGAAGCGAAGCTAATTGTCACCCAATTTTGACCTATTTGACGTGGACGTGATGATATAGCAATCACTTAAAAAACTCCCTAGCCTTTGTATGGGGCATAGTCAACAACTACTTTTATCAAGAGTTGTCAATCTCCTCTACAGTTCAAAAAGCTTTAGAATGAGCATCGCTGCCCTCATATTTCCTATAATATCAAAACTCTTAAGAAAAATAAAGTACCTAAGCAGAATTAGTGCAAATTCTTGGAGATGTTCTCTAAAATAATCTAATATCTATTCTTAGGACTTTAGCAAAAAAAACTATAAAAATAGCATCAAATGATTACATAGTAAAGCTTTGATCTCTAAATTAGCCTGTTTATTTATTTATCTATGTAGATTTGAGGCATTTTAAGGCTCTTGAGCTATTTTCCCAAACCCTGTAGAGCTTTCACCTAATTTTTGCCCTCAAAAATATCCAAGTTGGGCTAGGTTCATTTTTTTGTGCCTAGGCGTTTTGTGAATAGCCTTCTCCTGAAAAAGATGCCGGGGGAACAACTAGGAACTTTGGAGAACTAAGTCAGTAGTCAGAAGAGAGGTAGATATATATAGAACCCCTAAGCGTATCTCCAGAAAATAGGTAATCTGGAGAAGTAATTGAGAAAAAATGGGTAAGAATTGATTTGATGATTGGATGAGTGGGAGATATCTAATACACCCCATCTCCCCATCTCCCCATCTCCCCATCTCCCCATCTCCCCATCTCTCCATCTCTCCATACTCCCCTACTGTCAATCTCTAATTTTAAATAGATCCCTTCAGGGGTTCTATAGATCATGGTACAGATATAGAACCCATTGGGTATCTTTGCCAATATTAAATTGTTGACTAGGATTCCGGAGATAAGCAGAGAAAATACACGAAAAATGTTTAAAAATACTGCCAATCTCTCAATTTCGTCATATCTTTTTAAATAGATCCCAAATGTGTTCTATCGGGTATTGGGATAACTCCTAACTACAGGTAGACGGTCAAATCTCCCGACAGTCACTTGCTGTGTCTACAATTAGTTGGGTTTGAACCCAAAAGCAAATATTGATTTTGACACCTGTATCCTGATTCCTTATATTTTTATTGGGATCATTGATGATAAATATTCTGCGAATTAAGATAATTCGATCCCATTTAATTTTTGATATAGTATTTAATGTAATTTAATAAATGTTTATAGTATTTTATATATGTTAACTAAATCGGTGCTTACGACAGCTAAAGTTCCTGGTAATTATTGGCAATGGCGGGATCAGCCAATCTACTACTTATGTGCAGGTAAGCCTAACTCTGCAAATCAACCCTTGCTATTAATACATGGCTTTGGAGCATCCACAGACCATTGGCGCAAAAATATTGCAGGTCTCAGCAAGTTTTTTCAAGTTTGGGCTATTGACTTACTAGGATTTGGACGTTCGGGCAAACCAAACTGGCAATATAGTGGTCAGCTATGGCAAGAACAGATCAATGACTTTATTACCGAAGTCATTGGTAGATCGGTAGTCTTAGCAGGAAATTCTCTTGGAGGCTATACAGGATTATGTGTAGCAGCTCAATATCCAACTTCTGCAGCAGGTTTAATACTGATTAACAGTGCTGGACCGTTTACTGAATCTCAATCTACTCCTAAACCTCCCTTATGGAGAAAAGTTATTTCTCAAAGCACAAAGTGGTTGATTTTACAAGACTTACCTAGTTTTTTATTATTTCAATGGACGCGACGACGTAGCACTATTAGAAAAACACTACAGAAAGTTTATTTAGATCAAAGCGCCATTACAGATCAATTAATAGAAGATATATATCGACCTTCTTGCGACCCTGGTGCAGCCAAAGTCTTTGCTTCTATGTTTAGGACACCATCTGGCCAGAAAGTTGATTTATTGTTAGACCAGTTAAACTGTCCCCTACTTACGCTTTGGGGAGAAGCTGACCCTTGGATTAAAAGCCAAACCAGAAGTGCCCAATTTCGCAAATATTATCCTCAATTAACAGAATACTTCTTAAAAGCAGGTCATTGTCCCCATGACGAAGTTCCTGAGCAAGTTAATACATTAATTCAGGAATGGGTTTTCTCGGCGGTTCAAAGGGTTTAGGATATGGAGTATAGGTTTCTATTATTTGTTAATCAGTAAAAACGAGGATGAATTCTAGGGTTGAGCATATCATCTACAGGTTTGTTGCCCTTGAGATGTTGTGAAACTATTAATGGGACATTATTAGGTTGGACTCGACAATACCAGATTTCATCTGGGATAACTCGTACTGTAGGGCCAGTGCTACATTGGCCAAGACAACCACTAGACTCAATATTGACATCAACCAAATTTTCTGTCTCAGCTTTAAAGGTCTTGAGAACCTCTTGAGAGTTGTGGCGCATACAAGACTGATTCTGGCAAACAAATACATAGCGATCGCCAGAATTAATTTCCTGTTTTTGGCATTCAGATGTTGACATTAGTCATAAATTCTTAATATAGAAATAAAGGTTTTGACTACCCCATAGCTTAAAATTGCCGGGTTTGAATCCATCGGTGAAAGTTAAATAGTGTCTATCTTCTGATAATTTCCATCTGCTAGTTTTGTACTCTACTTAGTCTCTTACTTGGTATTTTTTGAATTTTGGATAGCCCTTTTTACCTATAACCTTACCTCTGTAGTTTGGATCAAACCTTTCTATGGCTGCCCATACCCTTTCTGCGTGAGCTTGTCTAGCCATAGAATTTAGTTTTTAGGCCCAAGGAAAGTTCGGATTATGAGTTAGTAGGTGTGCAATATTTGTACGAATCATTACGACTAAAAATTTCGGCGTTGCTGAAACAAGGGATGAATCTTTGCACAAAAGGTAAATTCCATCTTTTACTTCCTCTTTCTCTAAAAGAATAATTCCAGAAGGCAAAGGACACAACGCCCCCCCACACTTCCCACACTAATTCATCCGGGAAATATGCAACGCCAAAATTTCTCTATCTATAACGATGCTCTAATAATGCTATTACGCACAAATCTGCCGATACAAGTAGCTAAATCTAGCAGATTTTACTGACTATGTGTGCCTTGCATTTTCATTTGATGGATGAGCATAGAAAAAATTTTATTGTTTAATGCTACGATAAATTTATAATCAATAAAACCTTTATGCGCAACCAATAGCAATAAAAGCAGTCCTAGAAGGAGAGGTATTTAGACTCCAATCGGTAAGCTTTGATTTAATCAAGGTGCGATGCTATATTACGTTGTACTTTACTTTTATAATTATTATTGAAGTAAAAAAGAAAAAAAAAAGAAAATTTGTACTTGTATTTTTATTTTATAACTATCATCATTACTCTAACCAGAAAAAAATTGCAGAGGTAACTATGACAAACAAAATTGTATCAGATGTTATGAGCTACAATCCAATCTCTGTCACAGAAGAAATGCCATTGAAAGAAGCAATTAAAATTTTGGCAGAACAACGTATTAGTGGTCTTCCTGTAGTCAATGAAAAGGGAAAGTTAGTTGGGATCGTATCAGAAACCGATTTAATGTGGCAAGAAAGTGGAGCTACCCCTCCACCTTATATTATGCTGCTAGATAGTGTTATTTTCCTAGAAAATCCAGCTCGTTATGAAAAAGAAATTCATAAGGCTTTAGGAGAAACTGTTGGGGAAGTAATGACTAAAAATCCTCTAACTACTACACCTGAACAACTACTTTCAGCAGCAGCTAAACTTATGCACGAGCGTAATATTCATCGGTTACCAGTGCTAGATGAAAATGGCAAAGTGATTGGTATACTAACTCGTGGAGATATTATTAGATCTATGGCAACTGAGTGATTTCGATCTTATTCAACACAATTTATTGTAAGGGAGCAAAAATAAACAAATGTAATAATTAATTATAGAAATGATAATTTACATTGCGATAAAATCAAGCCTCATACTGAGCAGTTGGTCACAATAGAGCATTGATTAAAACTGCTAATAAGGTATGCTTGTAAGTAAAAAAAGAAATATTGATAATCGCAATATTTAAGGGTAGAGAGCTTCAAAAAATTAAAACAATACAATTTATGGAAATGAGTGTTACCCCAGATTCAATTCAGCAACTACTAACATCTGAAGAATTAGGCGATCGCTTGCGTGGAGTTAATCAATTACGTCAAATAGAACCAGAGAAGGCTTTTGAATTAATTCAAACTCCGATCAAAGACAAAGATACTCGTGTTCGTTACGCTGCGGTGAGTCAAATGTCAAGTTTGGGAGAACAAAACTTAACAATCTCCCAAGAAATATTGCGTGACTGTCTGCTTAACGATCCCGAACCAGATGTCCAAGCAGCAGCAGCAGATGCTCTAGGAGCATTAAAAATCACTCAAGCTTTTGACGACTTACAACAGGTATACCAGAACACTCCAGAATGGTTAGTGAAAGTTAGTATAGTTGCAGCAATAGGAGAAATGGGGGAACCAAAAGCATTATTTTTACTAGAAGATGCTCTGAAATCAGATAATGAACTAATACAGACTATGGCCATTAGTGCCCTAGGGGAACTAGGAAATTTAGCAGCTATTCCTTTATTAAAACCCTTTGTTGTCCATAGTGACTGGCAAATTCGCTATAGACTTGTACAAGCTTTACATCGGTTAGGAGGTCTAGAAGCAAAACAAATTATAGAACAGTTGGCCAGCGACTCATTTCAACAGGTAGCTCAAGAGGCCAAGTTAGCACTGAACAGCTAATGTAGTAAAACATGTATAGCTATGAACTACCCCGGGATATTCTAGCCTCCCGTGGTATCTCTTACCGAATAATTAATAATTACTAATTATTAATTAAATAATTCAGCTTTATTAGCCTCCCCTTTCAAGGGAAAAAAGCGGTCGTTTGCGTAGCATTCCGTTAGGATTGGATAGCTAGGTTTCCCGCTCTGGCAGAGGAACTGCGCTAACTTTCCATGTAGGCGACAGCCGTTTAGCTAGCGCACAACTCCGCAAACGCACTTCGGCTGTCGCCGAATGAATGGGGAGCATGACCTAGGATGGGATCGTGTTTCGGCGCTTGAGCCGACATGAAAAGCGTTAGCGAAGCTTCTCTGCAAGAGGCAGCTCCTCTGCAAGAGCGGGAAACCTGGCCATATCCAATCTCCCCGACTGGAAAAGTGCTCTTGAATTTCCTGATATTCAATTCCGTTAGGGTTTTAACGGCTAGGTAATTATCAATTATCAATTATCAATTATCAATTCGCAAAGATACCAAATGGGTTCTATAACTATTTAATTGAACATGATATTAATTGAACTTCTACTAGATGATACTTACATATTGACTACGTTAGAATACGAGTAAATATTTAATTTGCTTAGAAATTATAGTATTAGCGAGAGGAAAAACTCTATGTTCTTAGATGAATTGACCCCAGTTGTGAAAGAATTGATTGAGCAGCCAGTTGCCTTCTTCGGAGGGTTTTTCTCTGGTGTACTTCGATTAAATCTTAACGATGACCCTGTTAAAACTTGGCTTGAGCAGCAGACTGGTTATAGTTATACTAATGATTCTACCAAAGAAGCAAATAATGGTAAAAGTGAAGGTCCTCAATCAATTACTATAGAATAATATAAAGATTTACCTTACTTATAAGCTTCTGCCAATTTCTTTGTATTTAATGTAGAGACATTCTATGGAATGTCTTTACAATATTCTTATAGACCTTTAATGGAAAGTCCGAGGAAATCAGTTTTATAGCCGATTTTATTTTCCAGACTTTAATAGTTACTAAAAATATCGTCAAAATAACATCAACTAATTTTTAGCTTGATTAGGATTTATCCTAACTAGACGAAAATCACCCGGACATGATATTACTAATAAACTTAAAGTGAAGTTATTCAACCCGATTTGATATGACTTAGGAACTACAGCTCAAAATCAAGAAATTCAAGCTTCATACTGTGAGATATTTCAATACACAGCTAATTTACTGGCTATATTACAAATTTGTAGTCATTAGGGGCGTTCCATTAATTTTTTTGAGATTTCTCTTCTAATGGCGATCGCCTATGATAATAGCTAATAGCTGGATAATTACCTAAGACCTAAGTATGTAAGCGTTAAAATTTGTCACTATTCCATTAATTGATAATTGATAATTGATAATTACCTAGCCGTTAAAACCTCACGGGAATTGAAGATCAGGAAATTCAAGAGCACTTTTCTCTTGGTCGATTGGATATGGCGAGGAAACCCGAAGAATGCAGAGCCGCTCCGCTAACGCCATCCCATCCTGACGGAATGCTTCGCAAACGACCGCTTTTTTCCCTATCCAAGGGGAGGCTTCAAGGCGCGAATTATTTAATTATTAATAATTAATAATTAATAATTCGGTAACGAAATGTAAAGATCCTCTGAAGCTTATCGCTCATACACAAGGTGCGAATTACCATATATTAAGCCCGTCGTTGTACAGCTAATAAAGTAATATCATCAAACTGCGTAGCACTACCAGTATGCTCTAGAACAGTGGTAGATATTTCTTCGAGTACAGACTCTGCTGAATTAAATTTTTTCTCTACAAGTAACCGCAATTTTTGATTAGTAAAAAATTCACTTTGACTATTACGAGCTTCGGGAACACCGTCCGTGTAACCCAACAATATTTCTCCAGGTTCTAAGACAGTTTCTTCAATTTTAAAATTCATATCTGGTAACATTCCTACTGCTGGACCTGTAGAATTTAACTCCTGCTTTATTCCTCCCAGAGCATCAAGAATAAATAATGGTTCATGCCCACCATTAATATAAGTAAGTTTGCCATTATTTATATCTAAAACTCCAAAGAAAAGGGTAGCAAACATTCCTACATCACCATGATTTTTAGCAATATAATTATTAGTACATTCAACAGCCTTTAAAGGATGATTATTATCTGGATTAGCTAAAAAATTATTAATTTCTTCAACTGAATGTTGACCAGAAAAAATTCTAATCAAGCTGCGGAATAAACTCATAAATAATGCAGCTCCTACTCCTTTGTCACAAACATCAGCAATTACCAACCCAACTGTATTATTAGAAAGTTCAAAGACATCATAAAAATCACCAGCAACTTGTTTAGCAGGTTGAAAAAAAGCTGCTATTTGCCAACCATTTTGTTGCAAAATTTCCGCAGGTAAAAAGTTCTTCTGCATCTGATGACCTTTCTCTAATTCACTATTCATAGCTTGAGAATAAGCCTCAACTTTTTCTAGACTTTCTTGTAATGCAGCTTCAGCTTTTTTTCGTTCACTAATTGCCTCATAAATTTTCAGAAACATTAGCTCAAAAGCACCAATTACTTCTCCCAATTCATCTTTTCTGTGGAGAGAAACTGAATCAAATTCTGGAGGTTCTTGGTCTTTGTATATTGCTTCCCCTGCTTTATTCAAATCACACCTTAATAGTAAAATAGGATTAATTACAATTGGTTCTAAACATAGCCAAACTGTAATTGTTAAGAATAGAGATATGATAATAACTAAACCAATAATTCGGTAAATATAAGCAAGCAATTCTGGTCCGACATTAGAAGCGTCATGGCGAATCACAATAGTATAGTCTGTTTGCATATCTTGTCCAGACCAGATTATGTCATCATAGCGAAGATCCTTGGCAGAAGATTTAGGAGAGTTAGTGAGGTCAGAAAGTTGTAATTTTGGAGACTCACCAAATGTACCTATTTTTTGCCCATTAGCAGTATAAACATCCCCTCCTAAAATTGGCATATTAGGTTGTATAAGTTCTGATAAATGATTGACAAGTTGTTTCCCTGAAGCGTTGGGATAAGTCATCAAAATCCAAGCTACTTTTCCAGAAGACACTTGCTTAATTTGAGAAAGAAGTTCTTGTTCTCGTCTTCTCACAGAAGGAATTAAAAGAATGCCTTCAATTATAATAATGCTAGTAAAAACACATAGCACTACATTACGAGATAACTTTGATTTTAGTCGCTCGTTAATCGAATCAGCTAACTTTTGAATAGCAGATTTTTGGCTATTATGCTGATGTTTATTTATCTCAATTTCTGCTTGATCGCTTGAATTAGTTGATAACATATACTTTAACCTTTATTTTTAAATAAAACTATGTTTTGAGACCCTCTCTAAAACAGGGTTGCACTTTGGGATAATAAAATTCTCTGGACGATTTCTTTGTGGTTGCTCGATTTCCCCAATAGGGGGCGCTATGCCTACACACCAGTGATTTTGTCTTATGCAACGCTCTCTGAACTATTATATATTAGTTTAATAGGGAGAGTACCTTAATAAAATTTAACCCATAATTTTTATAGTTTAAGTCGAAAGTAACAAAATAGTTTTTTAGTTGATTAATATTTACCACTAAATTTTGATTTTAATAGATAAATAATTGAATCAGCTAACTTTTGCATAAAAGATACTTTACTATTCTGCTGATTTTTATCCCTCTCGACTTTTGCTTGATGACTTTAATTACCTGGTAACATATACTCTGGTCTTTACTGTATGCCATCTAATTTTTTTATACCTGTTTCCAAAAATACTGGTACATTAATTTTTTTTAGTAGTTAGAGGAAACTTTAGTTTCGAGCTTGAGGAGAAAAGAGTTTTTCTAAGTCTCCTACTCCTTACTCTCTAATCCTACACTGTAACTATCTAGGCATGAATTTAGTATTACCTCCTCTAAAATATTAGACTTTTTTTAACCATAGATGATTAGTCTGAGAAAATCCTGAGTTTAATTAAATGTTACCGAAAAATTAAGGTATAATACCATTTCTCAAAAAGAATGCTACATCTGATTAGATAGGGAAGTGTGGGGAGTGTGGGAGGTGTGGGGAGAGGTTAAAAGTAGGAAAAATCTATACTAACCAATTAATAATTGTCAAAAAAAGATTTTGAATCTTGGTAAATATTTAACTGTTGAAGTATAGCCGAAGTATAGCATTAATGCATGGTAATTGGTATAATACCAGGCGTGATAAATGTTTATTACAAATTGTAGAAGCAAGGAAGAGGGAAGAAGGAAGAAGGAAGAAGGAAGAAATTTTGAATAAAAGAGGGAAAATGATAGATATAGCTTTCTATAATGAATTTCAGCAGCTATTTTTAACTATCTCTGATAGAGATGCACTTTTATGTAGCATTCTTTTTTCATGCATGGTATAAAGCCTCTAGATTAATTGAGAAAAAAGCGGTTGTTTGCGGAGCATTCCGTAGGATAGGATGGCGTTTTGCTTCGCAACATATAAAGCGTTTCGGCGCTTGAGCCGACATGTTTGCGGAGCATTCCGTCAGGAAATGCGGATCATGACCTTAGGAAAGCTTTGCGCCAGCAAAACGCCATATCCAATCAACCAAGAGAAGAAGAAAAAATTCCTTTTAGTCAATCGTCTTCTTTATAAGAAGAGGTAATAATTAACTATTAATTATTGAATCGATCTTTCTTTTTTTTCTTTTTTGAATATTTTTTTTGGGGAAATTTTATATCCGATTGATGAATTTATTTTTGTATTGTTTAGGTGTAATTCCTGTAAGTTATTTAAAGTATTTTAGTTTTGAAGTAATCGATATTGTCTGACAACATTTTTATTAATCCCTGAAAGCTAATTTATTAAAGAGAATCTCAAGAAAGTAGGTTTGTAGTAAAATTAGGTGTAAATTTGGAGTACAATTCAAACCTTATCTCATACCGTTTCACGGAAGTTAAAAGTCAGTAGGGGGTAATTTCCTACGGAATGCTTTCCAGAATGCAAAACGCGAATCACCCGTACAAAAGTCATGTATTCAGATTTCATAGAGTCAAAACTTTGATTCCACACTAATTTCAGGAAATTATTTCACATCTAAAGTTTGAGACTATTTGTGACATCTTCAAAGTGAATTTGTATCACCAATGAACGGTCTACCTAATCCTCAACGCCAACCATACCCAAGTGACCTGAGTTATTCAGCCCGGGGAAATAGTCAAGTCTCTGATACCTGAATCAGAAGTATTCAACCAGATATGATATTATTCCTCTACTTTAACTTGTTAATAATTCGATTAAATTTTCAGTTATCGGACAACCTGTTTCCCTCTCAAAATGAAGAAACATCGGACTAAAATTTGCCTCTAGAAAAATAAAGTCTCCATTCGGTTTAAATCGCCAATCAATACCAGTCCATTTCAAACCGAATGCTTTGGTAATAGCTAAACATTGTCTTTTGATATCTTCTGGTGTTTCTAAATAGATTAATTTTGCTCGTTTATCTTCCCGAAAATCTAAGGAACTACTCCGAATTTCAGCAGAATAAACTTTTTCCCCAATTACATAACTACGAATATTTGTACCAGGAATATATTCTTGAATAGTTACAGGAGAAATACTTAAAGCTAAATTCATTCGATTAATTTCTAGATGTTCTTTCGTTAAAAGCTGAGTATGAGAACCACCATAAACAGGTTTAAAAATTACATCCAGATAAGATTGAGAAAAATTGATAATTTCCTGAGCATCATTAGTAACTAATGTAGCTGGAATAGTCACACCTATTTTGTTTGCTAAACTTAATTGTAATGGTTTCTCTTTATGAAATTCATAAGCTTCCCAACCATTAACCCATTTTTCCGGGGTACACCGCATAAAAGAGCGTAACAAACCAGTTGCATCATTAACTGCTATTGTCTGCTGATATGAATCAGTTAATTGAGGAACATTTACTCCTGAAAAAGTCCGCCAGAAAATTTTATTTATATCTGTTAAATCCCATTGTCTGCCATCTGGAAATGTTAAATATCCTGTGTGATTAATAGGTTGCCAAGATATTTTTAATTTAGTGGGAAATAAACGAGTATCTAAATATTCAACTGTTATTCCTTTTTCTGTGAGAGATTGTTTGAGGTGAGCAGCATGAATATCTTCATTACTACCCAGAATTAAAATTTTCATATAATAAGGGAATAGTTCATTAATGGATAATTATAGCAATCCGCGCTTATGTTGCGGGTAATTAAAAAGTAAATAAAAAAGTTGAAACTCCCACCTGTTGCTTGTAGCAATAGTGCCTCTCTTGGTGCGCGTTCCCTTGCGTCTGTCGCCGACGCGGGGTCGCACCGCTGTTGCCTAAAAGCAGTAATATTTTTGCCACGAATATGCGGAGGATTGCTATATTTTTGTTTTGCTGTCGCACAACTCTGTTTTTTTCCGTAGGAAAGTTTTGCGGAACCTTTGCAATTATCAATTATCCATTGGTAACAGAGATTTATAGTAAACATTGGCTTTGTTGCATGAAAGTATATAGTTGCTGCACAAGCAAGTGCATATCATATGTACTTCATAAGGCGCGGAAACTGCTACAACTATTGGACAATAGATGAATCAAACATCAATATAAGACAGAAAAAGGCTGAAACTTTTACCTGTAAAGGTTTTGAGATTTGGTCGGCAAACCCTAACTATTGGACAATAGATGAATAGAACATCAATAATTGCGAAATAGATCGATATAGCAGCCGCATATCAAACGCATTTGATATGTGAACCAAAGCGGAATGGATGTTCTATCCCTAATTTTATGCAACAAAGCCGTAAACATTTATTAAACTGGTAGAACTTTTAACTTCTATGAAACAGTTGTGAGTTATCCTAAAAATATTTTTTCGTGGTTATGCTGAAAATCTCTTATCTTTTGCCTAATTCTAAAAAAATCTAATTTTTTTTCACGTCTATATCTAATAGAAATCTCAGAAAAATATATAGACTTTTGTTGATTAATTGATAATGGATAATTACTTCCAGGAAAACCGTACTTGATTGAATACAAGGAAATCTCCTAGCACTTTTATGATCTTGAAATAGAAGGATTTAAACCGAATTGATTAATTATCAATTATCCATTGGTAAGAGTATAATACCATTTTGAAAAAAGAATGTTACCGAAATATTGTGGTTTAAAGCCTCCCCTTGGATAGGGGATAATAAATAAAAATTTTCCTGTTTGTCAATCCTCTTCTTTTCTAAAGAGAGGTAATTCGCGCATTCTTAATTCTAAATTATTGAAGAATAGTAAGAGCGATAAAAATACTTTACCGAATAATTAATAGTTAATAGTTAAGAGTTGAAGCGTCAATAATTAATTATTAATTCAACAATTAAGGTTTAAAGCCTCCCCTTGGATAGGGGATAATAAATAAAAATTTTCCTGTTTGTCAATCCTCTTCTTTTCTAAAGAGAGGTAATTCGCGCATTCTTAATTCTAAATTATTGAAGAATAGTAAGAGCGATAAAAATACTTTACCGAATAATTAATAGTTAATAGTTAAGAGTTGAAGCGTCAATAATTAATTATTAATTCAACAATTAAGGTTTAAAGCTTCCCCTTTCAAGGGGATAAATCAAAAAAAATTCCTTTTATCCAATCCCCTTCTTGAAAGAAGGGGTAATTATTAATTATTAATTGTTCATTGTTAATTGCTGAAAGGAGATATATCTTAGACAAAAAATATGATTTATGACCCAAAAAAAACTATTGAAGCAATTCCCATGCGATTCCTGACTCCTGACTCCTGACTCCTAAAAAGTACCCTAACTATTTGTAGTAAACATTTATCAAACTGGTATAACAGGCAAAAGGGAATTTAATTTTACACCAAGGAATGAAAAATGATTTTGTAAGCGACTTTTACAAGTATAGCCTATCTTAAAGAAAGAGCAAGTTTATTTTCTGGAGATATCTAATTAATTCCATTGAATCAACTAGATAAAATTAATCCTTAAATTATCTAGAGATGGCACATCTTCTATAATCCCAATTAAATCTCCCGATTGGGTAGATATATTAACCGAGTTATTAATAATTTCAACACTATAATCATCCAAACTTCCTGGTAACTGAATTTGGTCAAAAGCAACATCAAAGTTTTTAATTAAAGCAAAATCTAAATTTCCAAAGCCAAGATAAAAAGGTAATCCTTGAGAAGAACCTAGTATAAATTGGTCTATTATCTCTGCTCTAGAACTACCAACTAATATATCAACTTCTCCCACACCAAAACTATTAGGAATTATTTCATCATTTACTGGATTATATCCCAGAGTATTCACACCAACAATTCTGGTATTGTTGCCAAAAGCAGTAATAATATCATTACCATTAGTACCTGTAAAAAATCCTATACGTTCAATTTCCAATTGTCCAAACTGAACGTAATGTTCCAAACCAGAATTCAATTCTCCTCTATTGATAGCAACATTAACACTAGGATAAGATTGCCGATAAATCTCCTCATTAAAATTTCCACCCTCTTCTCCTAATGCTTGAGTAGTAACTACTCCTGCTTCCGATCCTGGTTGAGTCAGAATTTCATCATCAAAAAAAGTTGCAATACCCCCTTCTTCTCCTATTGCTAGAGTAGTTGCGCCACCTTCTTCTCCTATTGCTAGAGTTGTTACTATTCCTTCTTCTGTTCCTGGTTGAGTCAGAATTCCATCATCAGTAAGAGTAGCAAAACCTCCTTCTTCTCCCAATGCCTCAGTTGTAGCACCATCTTCTCCTACTGCTCGGGTTGTAGGTTGAAAACCCATGTCGCCAGCTTCTCCAACTGCTAGAGTGGTAGCTTCAGGAAAGTCCCCCCCTTCTTCTCCAACTGCTAGAGTGGTAGCTTCAGGAAAGTCCCCCCCTTCTTCTCCTACTGCTAGAGTAGTTACTACTCCTGGTGGTAAAGGTATTGGAGTAATTCCAGCTTCTGCTCCCAAGGTTGCAGTTGTTGGTACAGGTGAATTACCACCTTCTTCTTCTGTTGCTACAGTCGTAGGTATGGCTTCACTAAAACCACCTTCTTCGCCTATTGCTAGAGTAGTTGCTATGAAGTTGCCACCACTTTCTAAATTATCAAAAGCTTCAGTTGTAGCACCTCCCTCTTCTCCTAATGCAAGAATAGTTACAGGTAGAGTGGAGTTATTAGAAGGAGAATTTTGTTGAATTTGACTTCTTTCCAGAGATGCTTCTAGTTTCTGAGAACTTTCTCCAAATGGATGTTTAGTTGTCATATTTTCTCCCAGTTAAACTTTATACTTATTATTGTTGTGGAAAATAACGAAGATATTACAATCTTCTCTCAATGACAGCATAATTTTAGTAAATATTAACATAGATGACTAAACTACCCAATGACATAAATGAGGCGATCGCCCAAGCAATGGAAGCTACTAAAGCAGCTCTCGGTGATGGTTATACTAGACTTCAAATTGAGATAATTGTTCCAGAGATTGAACTTCAAGCTCAATCTTTGGCAAAACAATTTATTCCTGTTTTACTGGAAACAGGTACTCAACTTAAAGTCTTTTTTCCCGACACTGGAGCAGCAGCTTTAGCTAGACGGGATTGGCAAGATGTCTCTTTTAAAATAGAAGATATTGGCACAAGTAGGTCTCCAGTTGACAGTAGAGTTGAACCCGAAGACCAATGTTTTTTATTAATTGCTCCTTCTGCTGTAGAAGTGGCCCAAGCTGAAAAATTGTCTAATCTGGCTGGCGATCGCCCAGTTGTGATGTTAATCCCTAGATTAGAGGATGTTTCTATTGTGGGAATTGGTTATGCAGCACGTCAACTCCGGGAAAGATTTATTAAAACTATTGAATCTTGCTATTATATTAGGTCTTTTGGTGAGGGGGCGTTATATCGTTGTTATCCTTCTCCTTGGCAAGTTTGGTTGGAAGAAAATGGCCAGTATAAATTAATTGCTGAACAACCGGAGAAACCATTGGGAGAGCAACTAGATATGATTTTAGCTGAAGCTACTGGTACAGCGAAAACAGATGACTCTGCTTCAGTCTCTTCATCCTCTGAAACAATAGCTACTCCACCAAAACGGAAAGGATTATTAACCGAAATTCAAAAATTCCTGCGTGCTTTAAGTAACTAAAAGTTAATACTGAATATATTGAAGGTATTTTAAGTTTGAAAATTACCGACCTAAATTTATTCAGGGTAAAATTTCTATAGAATTAGTTAAATTCTTGATAATCCTGAAAATTAAGGTCGGTTATACCGTTTCACGGAAGTCAGAGGTTAGAAATTATATCATCTCCGGTAACATCGTTATTGTATCGCAAAGGTAAGGAAGAATGAAGAATGAAAAAGCTTTAAGAGAAGGAAAACCTTAAATATGAGATATATTTCCCCAGCTTTTACACACTCCGATATCAATGGACATGATATTAGAAGTTAGATTTTGATAGAGTAAAAACTTTAACAATACAGACATTTTAGGCAGTGATTTAATATTTAAAGTTTGAAACGATTTGTGACATCTTTTTAAAATTAATTAGTATTAACCTTAAAAATTATATGGTAAAATATATAAGTTAAGTTTTATAGGGTGCTTGAATAAAAAAAAATTAATTAAATTTTGATTAAATTGTAGCAAAGTTTAAGATTTGTTGCTTTAGCGCAAAGTTAAAGTGTGGTAGTAAAAACTTATCAGCAGTAACAATGAACACCAGACGTATTATCATTGGCGACATACATGGGCATTATGATGGCTTAATGGCTTTGTTAGAGGCGATCGCCCCAGGCAGAGATGATATGGTATACTTTTTAGGAGACTTAATTGATAGAGGTCCGAAAAGTTCTCAAGTAGTAACATTTGTTAAAAATAGCCCCTATCAGTGTATCTTGGGAAACCACGAATACATGATGATTCAAGCTCTTTCTGATACAGAAGTAAACCATGAGGCATGGCAAAGTTGGTATTACAGTGGTGGTGTCGAAACTGTGGAAAGTTATCGAGATACGGGAATTATGCCTTATGATGATTTAGAGTGGATGCGATCGCTACCTCTATATCTAGACTTAGGAGATATTTGGTTAGTTCATGCAGGGATAAATCCCAAACTACCGATTCAAAAGCAAGCATACCATGAATGTTGTTGGATTCGCCATGAATTTCATTCTGTAGATAAACCCTATTTTTCTGATAAGTTAATTATTATAGGTCATACTATAACTTTTACTTTCGATGAAGTTGAGCCTGGAGAATTAGTTTGTGGAGCTGGTTGGCTAGATATTGATACCAGTGCATATCATCCTCGCAGTGGGTGGCTAACAGGATTAGATGTTGACAATAATATTATTTATCAAGTTAATGTTAAGGATTATCAAACTCGGAAAATGCACTTAGATGAACTTGTCAAACCTTATAAAGCTAGACGAACATTCAGACAAAAAATGCAACAGGGTTTCTCTCTGAGAAAAAATAACCAAGAAAATCTTAAAGTAAAAAATTATCAGCCATCGTAGCAGTGGCTCTCTATAGCAGTCCTATTTAAATTGAAAAAAAAATCTCTTGGAATTAGGGAATAATTCAACAATTAATAATTAATAATTAATAATTAATAATTAATAATTACCTCTTCTTAGAAAAAAGAGGATTGACTAAAAAAAAATTTCTTTTTTATCCATGAATAGAGAAGCTTTATACCTTAATTTTTCAATAATTTTATATTTTCTATCATGTCCGCTGGTATCGTTTGTGTAAACCTAACTGTCAATATCTATGGAAAATTTAAGTTTTTTTGTGCTTTTAAGCCTTCTCTCCTAGATAATTAAAGCCTTCTTCCTTACCTTACAAGACCGATGCTACCGGACATGATATTATATCTTATATCAAATTTTAGGATTTTTTACAAATCATTTATGATTCCTAGAGCTGAATGCAACGAGAAGAAAAACAACAATTAATTACTTACTTAAGTCAATTTGTTACCATAGCACGTCGGGAAAAAATTTTATCAGTTTTGCAGCAAAGAACTCGCTATATTACTGTTATTTTAGAAGATATTTATCAACCCCATAATGCTAGTGCTGTTCTGAGAAGTTGTGACAGTTTTGGTGTACAAGATGTGCATATTGTAGAGAATAAAAATATTTTTACAATTACTCAGGGTGTAACTATTGGTTCAGATCGTTGGTTAACATTATATCGTTATAATCAACCAAGCATAAATAATACAGAGGAATGTTTAAAGAAATTAAAAAGTGAGGGTTATATAATAGCAGCAACAACTCTTTATAAAGAGCAGATAACTATTGAACAATTATCTGTCAATACAAAAGTAGCATTAATGTTTGGTTCAGAAATTAATGGCTTATCAGAATATGCTCAAAACAATGCAGATGTATCGGTAAAAATTCCGATGGTGGGATTTAGTGAAAGTTTTAATATTTCCGTTAGTGCTGCTCTATGTTTATATGATGTGATGAACCGTCTCAGAAAAGAGCATAATAATTGGGAATTAACTGAGACAGAAAAATTAGATTTGGAATTAGATTGGTTGCGAAAATCTATTAAAGCTGGAGAACTTATTGAGAAGAAATTTTTGAGACAGAAGGGAGTAGGGAGTAGGGAGTAGGGAGTAGAAAGATACAGCAGTTTACTAGTGGACTGTTTCAGCTAAAACTGTGCAATATATTTTAAATAGATTTTAACTTGAAAATTCTGACTTTTGACTTTTGACTTCAATCTAACGCACCATTTAAGATAAAACTATCCAGTAGTAGTGCCGTGTCAAGCCTTAAATGTTACTTTATAAAAATGGTAGGATGCTGATTTTTCAAAGCTTTTACTTGAAAATATAATACACAATTTTAAGCTTGACACGCTAGTAGACTGACACAGCTAAAACTATGCAATAGATTTTAACTTGAAAATTCTGACTTTTGACTTTTGACTTTTGAATTCAATCTAACGCACCACTTTAGCTGTGTCGGTCTACTATGGAACTAATCTACTTACAATTACCTGATAACGTCTCTCATCTAACCCATCACCATTATAGGCAAATTCAGGATTGACCATTTGTTTCATCTGAGAAATTCGCGCCGATGTTGCTGGGTGAGTGCTAAGAAAAGATGGAGGAGAACTCTTTCTCAACAATGTTTCCATAAATGTAATTGCACCATATTGAGCATATCCCGCTCTTCCCAAAGTTTCAATACCAACTCGATCTGCTTCAAATTCTGCCTGGCGACTTTTGGGGCGACGTAATGCTAATTCTACCCCCATTTGAACAGCAACATTCTGATCTACGCCTGCTGCAGTAGCCAAACCTTGTGCTAATAATGTTCGACGTAATTGTTTCACCGCATGGCGTTCGGTAATATGAGCAATTTCGTGGGAAACAACACTAGCTAATTCTGCTTCATTATCCGCAGCTTTCATTAAACCAGTATGAATATAAACAAACCCTCCTATAGTTGCAAAAGCATTTATACTATCATCCTCTACTACCTGAAAAGTATAAGGAATATCCGAGCGGGGACTTGCTGCAACTAATCTTTGCCCAATTCTAGTAATATATTCGTTGGCTGCGCGATCGCGATAAAGTTTAACATCTCCGCTTTTAAATAACTGTTGATTAATTTGTTTACCTAGTTCAACTTCTTGACGATCAGACAGATTAGAAATTGACATCATCTGAATACCCTGGAAAATTAATTGTCTCCAGGGCAAAGCTTGAGTGGGAGATGCTGTACCTGCACATAAACTAGCAGCAACCATTAAAGATATTAACGGATATGATATTCGACGATAGGAAGATTTAGAAATCAAGGATAATTTTTTCAACATGGGCTTTTTTATTCAGAGGTACTAGATTTTGGATTTATCAAGATGTCATAAATTAGCGAATAATGTTTTGCCAATCTTGTGATTAACTACAAAAGTTATCGATAGCTTTTCCGCAAAGCAAAAAGTTTATTTTTTATGGAAGATAAGGGAGTTTAGTTAATAAAAAACTTCCTTATCTTCAGCCTTTAAATTAATTTTTCTCGTAAGTCATGTTGAATAATTAACAATTAATAATTAACAATTAATAATTATTAATTATTTTTAAGAATAGGATTGCTTAAAAGGAATTTTTTCTTTTTTCTCCTTGAAAGGAGAGGCTTTAAACCTTATTTTTTTGGTAATTTCTCTCAAAGGATATTTTTGGGGAGAAATATCATTAATATAGCAATCCTCTGCACAGTTGTAATATTTTGGTGGTAGGGGCGATTCTTGAATCCTCCCTAAAGGAGTCAGGAGTTAGAATTTACTCATATTTTCAGCTCAAATTAACTATTATAAAAATTGTCACAACCTATTTAGGATTGCTATAGGACTTAGGTAGTACAAGGTATTTTCGTCATTGCGACTGACAGGTAATATCAAATCCACTTAATTCGGTATAAAAAAATATTCATCTTCAGCTATTAGTAAATATTTCTAAATTCTCTTCCCTCCTGACTCCTAGATTAACTATCTAATTATACCGATGCTACTGGATTTGATATAAGGAATCTCAAATCCTCATTTTTCATACCTCATGCGTAAGTCCTGATTAATTTGATTTACTACACTTTTTAGTCATACAAAAATGCTCATCATACTAATATAAATTTCTCCACATTGTCTAAAATGAATGGTTTATGTGGTAAATATAAAAAAGTTGGCAATCTTGACGTTGTGCCCAGCTCACTAACTATATACTATATGGGATATTCTGGAGGGATATCAAAAGTTCAATTTATAATCGGGCAATTTAATTTTGAGTAGTTTACTTTTGTAAAAATTAAGTTATACAGTTATGAAAATTCTGGATTCTCAAGGACGATTATTTGGTAAAATTAGTATCTTAGACGTTGGCGCTGTCTTAATAATTTTCATGGTATTATTGGGAATATTTATATTTCCTGGTACTAATAAAAATTCTGTTGCTCAAGTGGGCAATATTGTGACTAAACCAGTTGAAGTTGATGCTATTGTTCTAGGTTTAAAAGGTCGCTACCCTGAAAAATTATTAAAGGAAGGGGAAAAAACTCAATTGATTATTCGGAATCAACCTTATGGAGAAGTTGACCTAAAATCTGTAGAATTTTTAACTAGAAAAGTGGCAGTTCCTCAGCCGGATGGAACGGTAAAAGCTTTACCCGATCCTAGAGATAAAGAAATATTTAGTCGGAATGTTTTATTAACATTGGAAGGTAAAGGTAGAGTTACTGATGATGGTCCTGTTTTAGGAAATATTAAGGTAAAAATTGGGATGACAATTGAGTTAGAGGGTAAGGATTATAATTTTAATGCGAGTGTGATTGATGTGCGAGTACAAGAGTAATTAATGGATAATGGATAATTGATAATGGATAATTGATAATGGATAATTGATAATGGATAATTGATATAGCAATCCTATTTTAGTTGTAATATTTTCCTGGCAGCTAGGAGTCAGGAGTCAGGAGTCAGGAGTCAGAATTTTCAAGGTTTTCAGCCCAGAAAAACTATTATAAAAACTATTACGACCTATTTAGGATTGCTATAATTACCTCAAGGAAAACCGAGAGGATTGAATATAAGGAAATATCCTGGCACTTTTCTCTTGAAATAGAAGGGTTTATACCTTTATTTTTTTGTAATTTATATTCATATCCGGTTGAATAATTTGGTGTATCTCAATATTTGCAAAAATACTTTTTTCTATTCCTAGTTAATAGTTAAATGTTCCCTAAAAGCAATAAATTTTTGGCTTTCTTCATACATTGAGATGCACCCGAATAATTAGGGTTTTGGGGGAAGGAGCTTACAGAGGTAAGTTTTTAACAAAGGGATGAGTAATCAGTTTTATTTAGTATGAAGTCTCAACAAAAAAATATGCTTTTTTATACCTGAAATTTCCCCCCTCTGCCCTCTCTTATCGAAAAATTAACGTATAAAGGCTCTCTATTCATGGAGAAAAAGCGGTTGAGAGATGGCGTTTTCGGCGCTTGAGCCGACATGAAACGCTGCGCGACATATAAAGCGTTTGTGGAGCATTCCGTAGGATAGCTCCTCTGCAAGAGGCAGCGGCTCTGCAAGAGCGGGTTCCCTTTCCCTCCGGGACGCTAAACGCCATCTCGAATCGACCAAGAGAAGAAAAAATCCTTTTAGCCAATCCCTCTATTACAGAAGAGATAATTATTAATTATTAATGGCTTTGTTGCATGAAAGTATATAGCTATCGCACAAGCAAGTGCATATGTACAATAATAACCTGCGGAAACTACTCTAACTATTGGACAATAGATGAATAGAATATCAATTTTGATATGGGAAAAGCCTGAAACTTTTGCCTATAAAGGCTTTGAGCTTTAATTTGCCAGCCCTAACTATTGGACAATAGATGAATAGAACATCAATAATTGCCAAAGAGAGCGATATAGCTGCAGAATTGATTTTCTATCGCTAATTATGCAACAGAGCCATTATTAATTATTAATTATTAATTGTTAATTATTAATTATTGAACACACTCTCTACTTAGTAGCTACTACTGCTAAATTCCAAGCAAATCTTTTCATTAAAGGTAACTTTTTCAACACCACATCCAACTTTTCTAATTTACGATACATTGGTTCTAATCTTTGATTTTCAATAATAATCTTCTTCCAATAACGTTCTTTATTTGGGTCAACTTTTTCAATTAAATAAAACCTGAGAAAAATCCACAGAGTCGCTAACCAAAAAGTATCATAAGCTGTTTCTGAATAGAGAGATTTAACAAAATAAACAATATTAATATCTAGAGGTGTTTCATCCTCAGTTCTCACTTTTGTTGCAATTCGTCGATAAACATTAATAACTGGATTATGTTTCAAAGGTTCCCAAAAACAAGCTTTGCCACCAGGTTTAAGAACCCGGTGCATTTCCCTAATAGCTAATGTTGGATTTGGTAAGTGATGAAGTAGGTTAGAAGCATAAACAAAATCAAAGGTATTATCAGGAAATTCTAATGCCATAGCATCCATAACTCTCCCTTCAATTTTAACTCCATTTTTTTCTGCCAAATTAACAGCAACATCTACCATTCCCGGAGAATAATCTGTTGCTAAACACCGCGCTCCTTTTTTAGCAAAATAAACACTATTTTCTCCTGCACCACAACCTAAATCTAACAAGTATTTATCTGTTAAATCTCCCATTTCTTTGAGGATAAATCTGTTTTCTGGTGCGGTACAACTTTCAAAATAATCAACTACTCGAATACCTTCAATATCAATAGTTGATGCCCATATATCGTGGAATTTTCGTTCTTTAGCTAATATTTCGTCTTGCATTTTTTAGATAGTTATCCATTTTTATCTATTTATTTTACTACTGATATTAAATTCGGTTAAATAGTTATAGATTCCTTAAGTTAGGAGGAGTAGGAAGTCAGGAGTCAGGAGTCAGGAGTCAGGAGGATAGAGAATTACAAAGATTTAGTAGTTATAACAATTGGAGAATTTTTTTATGTCTAATCAAACGGATTTGATATAACCACTACTTTATGATAAAATTAAAATACCTATATCTTTTTTATTTGCAATAAAAAGCATTTTTCAACAACACCTTGAACTGTCCATTTCCCTCAAAAATATCACTGGATTCAAAAATTACAGTAGTTTTAGTTTCGGAGTTAGTAAGATACAAAGTTTTATCAGTTTTACTAAATAGGGAAGAGAGATTAGTCTGCAACTTTGCGTATCAATAACATTACTACTATCAGGTAGTAAAAAGATACTTGGTTATGAGTATAAGTCAAGTTGCAATTAAAAATCTATGCACTATCAAAATCTGCAAAACTTCCTATTTGGCCTCCATGTAGATCCTTGGTAGATCCTTGCTGAAATTAACGGTAGTAGCAGGGTCATTTGCTCCATAGAAATGAAAAGAGCTAGCTAAAGTAGTAGTATTAAACTAATACACATTTTAAATGCGTATTAGCAAGTCAGAAGTTAAAAGTTAGAAGTCAGAATTAATATAGGGTTTTCCCTGAAACGAGGCACACAACAATAAGTCGTTTAAATGCACAACACCTTAGACCTCTCTCAAAAATAAATTTGCTCTTTATTTAAGAGCAGCTAGAGTTGTAAATTTACTGAAAAAATTATTTTTCGTATCTTTTTCGTGGAAATATATTTTCTGTTCCCTACTAAGCGCAAAAAGTCTATATAGCACTTTGCACGACTAATCAGTACAATAACAATAGTAAGTAGAATAAGTTCTAATTTGCTCAAAGTTTATTGCTTCAATTATTGTACTTAAATGTTATACAAAGGGCTGTATCTTTTTCACCAGATGTCTATTAGTAATATTAATGTTGGCAAATAAACCAGCAAAAGGAATAGTAAGGAATAACAGCGAGAGAAAGAATGATTAGGTTTTTCATAATTTTTGCGCCCGTGTAACCTGAAGTTTACAGTTTAATCATCTCCCTAATTTCGCTTTCTATTGGTGATTTATGAGTAAATTTACAGTGATATTTTTGTCTTCAGAGAGTGAGGCAAGAAGCATTAATACTGTGAGTCATTCAACCACACCGTAGTGAAACGGATGTATATGTTTGCGTGAGTTGCATCACTATCTTTTGATAGACTGTGATATAGCAGTAAGTTTTTTTTAGTTAGGACAATCAATCTGGGTTGAAAGCCAATAGACAACAACTCCAGAATACTGTAGAGGGATGTCAAAAACCTTTAACCTCCTATAGTAGTTGGCTAACTTCTCAAATAAGACCAGATTCGCTTACTCAAGATATTTTATGCTAAGTAAAATTAAATCCTCTCCCCATCTTCCCTACACTTTATCTTCTCATCTTCAGAAAATGATGCTCTATAAACCAGATTTAGCATAATAGGTACTACCTTGTTATGATATAATTTTCACAAGGTAGCACCTATTAAAATTGAGAGAGTGAATATTAGACGGATGCGTAGGTTTGTTCAAGCTTAGAAACAACTTCAGGAACAGATAAACTATTTATATAATGAGTTTCATCAGAACAACTCCAGAGAGCGTGTGCTACTCCTAAGTATCCTTTGGAAACCTTAGATACATTTATAACTGTGCTGATCACTGTTGGTAAACAAGGGCTAGGCATAAATGTTGTGACAAAGGTATTAACCATAGACCACAGCATGATTACCCAAAAAAATCCTAATGCCGGCAATAAAATTAAATCAGGCATGACGAAGCGACCAATGCGCTTCCATACAGCTTGTTGAGGTATTGCAAAAACTACGGCAAGCGTCGCAAAAAGGGAATTATTCAGTTTTTCTGCCATTTTTCTAGATCGTCAGAGTCAGGTTTATCGGGCGCAACAAATCAGACCTATACCAACCAAGGATTCTGAATCGACAATCTGTCTAAATTGTTATAGAAGGTTGACTCTTCATTCTCCTCTCAATGCCTACGAAGTTAGCTGACGGGCTAGGGCTGAGAGATGCCCTTCTCTATATCTTTCTCAAAGATTTCTATTTAGAGATAAGCCCCTTAATATTGGTTCCTCCGCTCCAGCAGCACTCTTGCTGTGCTTTTCATGCCGGATTAGGCTGACTGTATTTTGCTTTGTAATATAATCTTAACTTCTATAGAGCAAATTTGTCAACATTTTTTTACAAAAATTTTTGTGAATTTGATCACAATTTTGAGTTGGGAATTTCAGATAATGTTGGGACATTATTAAACTATTTGCTCTAAAAAAGTAAGGTACACCTACTTTATTCATTTTATAAATTCGGTTTTCCGGAAAATTCAAAATCTATACTCAACTAATTTGTTATCTGAGTCAGGGACTCTGTTCTTAATCACAGCAGAATGGTGATTATAATCACTAAACTTTGTAAGTGTAATCATTTACTGCGTTAATGTTGTATCACCGTGTCATAATAAAAAATCGCCCATACTAGAAATGTAGAGTTCAAATATGATTTTCATGTATCAAGAACCTCCTGTTTATCTACTTCCATCTGCATTAGGAGACCTTTTTGCCCATGCGAATGCCACAGGTTACATTACCTTAGCCGACCGTTATGGGTTAATGGCAGCTATATTTGATGAGTCTTTGCCAGAAGATGAAAAGCGCTCAATCAATAGGCTACTTCGAGCTATTTGTAAAGGACGTATTAAAGTAATTGATGAAATTTCTGTTATGGCGTAAAACTATACCTAAATAATATTTTAGACTTAACTATAATATAATTTTTTTTAATCAACTTGATTAACAATCTCCTTTTTTACCATTAGGTAGAGTAGCTCCACATAAATCAGTTTCCTCTAATTTTGCTTGATTCAGATTTGCATTAGATAAATTGGCTCCATTTAACTTAGCTTTCTCCAGATATGCTTGGTATAAATCAGCCCAAGACAAATCAGCTTTTTCGAGATTAGCCTGTCGCATAGTTGCACTGTGCATAATTGCACCTGACAAATTAGCTCCTGCTAAATTTGCATCAATTAAATTCGCACTACTTAAGATGGCTCCTCTTAAATTAGCGTCTTTTAAGTTTGCTTTTTGTAAATTAGCTCCTAGTAAATTTGCTTCACTCAAATCAGCTTCACTTAAGTCAGCTTCGCTCAAATCACAACCTGGACATTCATAAGTAGATAATAAACGCTGAATAGTTTTGATCCGTTCCATAGAATTAGACTTAGACTGAGCAAATACTGGAACAGTTAACCAAAATACTGTTAATAATGTAGTCGTCAATGGATATACAAATCTCATATTTTACTGCTTGGGAAATTAATAAATTTATGATTAGGCTTTTGATTTGATTAGTATCATATCATAAAAATCATATTTCATATAGAAAAAAATATATTTTTTGTGAAGTTAAATAATTTGATTAAATATCTTTAAATTTACTGCTCAAGATGACTTGTGTTCTAATAGTAATAATACATCAGTATATTTATATAGTTAGATTTAGCTTATTTAGAAAATATCCGTATAATGAGGTAATAAATCTCAAATAAAACATAAAGTCAAAAATATAATTTTTTTTTAGTAGCAAAAACTATGGTTATTTTTATTGATTTTCATAGAAATCCTATTCCACAAAAATGCCTCACTATATTTAGGGTTTGCTGAAAAATTATTTTTAAGAAGTAGGGGAGTAGAGAGTAGTTAGGAGGAAAGTCGAATTATAGAGGAGGTAGTTGGATATTTTGTCCCTTGATTTTTCTGCAATTATTCTGCCTTTTATCCTAACTTTTTGAGCGTTTGGGACTGAAAACCTGAGACCTTTTCCGACCCCAAAAAGGCTAAAGCCTTTATTTTTCAATGCTTTTAGATTTAATCAACAGGCCCTATTTATAGATTAGGAGCTATGCAAAGAAACAGGGTTTCCACGATAAATCATTGGTTTTAACAATAGACATCTAGGTCTATAACCGTGTTTTTGGTTTAGCCTGCGTAAGTCCTGTAAATGTTATAGATAAATGGAAAAACCATTTACCAAATAATTTTTGAATATGCTATAGCAATTCCCAAAAAGAGTGAGGTACAAAATTCTAGACTTTAGGCAACAGCTCATCTGGCAACAGCTCATCTGGCAACAGGCAACAGGGAAGAAATATAAAATTCTACCTCACGCTTACTGAGAAACGCTATATTTGGATATATTCGATTTCTCGGAGTCATTAAGACAAAAATATTTTTCTGTTCCCTATTTACCTCAACTCTTGAACTTTGTACTTGACCAGTATGAGAATTCCGATACAAAGAAGTTTTATGACTTTTGATTTTTAATTTTTCACTTTTAAGTTAGTGATGATTAATGTTTCAAAGTGGAGCTAAAGTAATATTCTGTTAAATGGGACAAATTAAGGGTATAAGGAAAAACTATGTTAGACATTAGACAAATTCGAGAAAATCCACAAACAGTACAAGAATTACTCAACCGTCGTGGAGAGTACGACTTACAACCAATTCTAGAGTTGGATGAAAAACAGCGACAACTAGAAACAGAGCGATCGCAACTCCAAGCTCGTAGTAACCAAGTCGGTAAACAGGTAGGGGAAAAAATTAAATCTGGTAGTGACCCTAAAGGTGCAGAAGTTCAAGCTTTAAAAGATGAGGGAAACCAACTTAAAGCTAAACTCAGCGAATTAGAACCTGAAGAAAAGGAGTTAAAGGCTAAAATAGAAACTTTACTTTTACCTCTTCCTAATTTACCGGGTGAGTCTACACCTATAGGCAAAAGTGAAGCAGAAAATATAGAAGTCAAAAGGTGGGGTGATGAATATATTCCTGAAAATCCAAAAATTATGCCTCACTATGAAATAGGGGAAAAATTAGGCATTCTTGACTTTGAGCGAGGAGTGAAAATTTCTCAAAGTCGTTTTGTTGCTTTGATGGGAGCGGGTGCAGCATTAGAACGCGCCATTATTCAGTTCATGCTTAACCGTCATATTCAAGCTGGTTATGTGGAAGTTATGGCGCCACTATTGGTCAATAGTAAGTCTTTGACTGCTACAGGACAGTTACCAAAGTTTGCGGAGGAAAGTTTTAAGTGTGCAGCAGACGACCTATGGTTAATACCTACTTCGGAAGTTTCAACTATGAATCTTTATCGGGATGAAATTCTGACGGCGGAGCAACTACCTATTTATCATTGTGCTTTTACTCCTTGTTTTCGTCGAGAAGCTGGTGCTTATGGGAAAGATACTAGGGGTTTGATTCGACTCCATCAATTTAATAAGGTTGAGATGGTAAAAATTGTACATCCTGACACTTCTGAAGATGAACATCAAAAATTGGTGGCAGATGCAGAAGCTATTTTGCAAGCGTTGAAGTTACCTTATAGAATTTTAGAGTTGTGTACTGGAGATTTGGGTTTTTCGGCAGCTAAGTGTTATGATTTGGAGGTGTGGTTGCCGTCGTCAGGAACTTATCGGGAAATTTCTAGTTGTTCTAATGTGAAAGATTTTCAGGCGCGCCGGGCGAATATTCGGTTTAAGGAGGGAAAGAAAAAGGGTACTCAGTATGTTCATGCTTTGAATGGTTCGGGTTTGGCAGTGGGGCGAACTATGGCTGCTATTTTGGAAAATTATCAGCAGGTTGATGGTAGTGTGAAAATTCCGGAGGTTTTGCAACCTTATATGGGGCGTGAGTTTTTATAGTTTTGATTGAGTAAGGTGTGTTGTTGAAGTTAGAAGTCAAAACTCAGAAGTCAAAACTCAGAAGTTATTTTGTAATTTCATCTCACTGATGTATACTACTAGCGGGCATCTTGCCCGCACTACATCTTTGGTATCTTTTTCTTTCAAGACGTTTCATGTCTGTACCACAGCGGAACGGAGTTCTATCGCTGTAGAAATAATACTATTTTGAGTTGAATAAAAAATCATGTGTATATGCGAGATACACCATATAGTTCTTATTGTATCACAAAAATTTTGGGGATGCAACCCCATATTCTTTGACGCGCGATTTTTTAGG
>NZ_JBNHEQ010000162.1:0-24173 GCF_050016015.1 Dapis hubbardiae BLCC-M172 | reverse complement strand
TAGCTCTAGAAAATGAAAATGTTGTTGTTTTTCGACTGAGGAGTGATGGATGGAATGATTTGATGATGGGCAAAACTAGCATATAGTCTCTTGAAGCTTCACAAGATGACAATATTCCTGGTATTGCTCCTGGAGAAAATATGGTTGAATAAAAAGTCATGTGTATAGGCAAGCTACACCATATATTTCTTATTGCATCACAAAAATTTTGGGGATGCAACCCCATATTCTTTGACGCGCGATTTTTTAGGTAGCTCTAGAAAATGAAAATGTTGTTGTTTTTCGACTGAGGAGTGATGGATGGAAAGATTTGATGATGGGCAAAATTTTAATTTTATTGCCAAATATTTCAGTTCATTTCTTAAAGAATTTGACAACAATTTATATTTGATTTAAGCAATAGCTTTTCCCTAATTATCCCTGGCAAAACAAGCCAAATATTCTGAGTAATAAAAGTTCCACAACTAAAGGCGCTAAATTTTCTCCCTCTCTATAGAACCCCTAAAGGGATCTATTTAAAATTATAGATTGAGAGTAGGGGAGTGGGGGAGTAGGGGAGATGAGGAGATGGGGTGTATTAGATATCTGCCAAAATCTAATCATCAAATCAATTTTTACCCATAAATTATCAATTATTTCTCCCTCAAACCTATTTTCTGGAGATACGGTTAGGGCTTCTATATCGCCAAGCATCTCGCATACCAAAACCAACTAATATTTGTGGTTCGCTATTATAGCGCTACGCGCTAGGGAATAGGGAATAGGGAACAGGGAACAGCAGACTATCAAACTGTTTCAGAGTTTATAAATGTCCTAACCTTTGCTTCGACTGCTATATAACCAGAATTAGCTTCTGGACGAGGTATCCTTTCAATAGAATATAAGTAATTTCTTTGGTCGCAAGCTTCTAGCAATGCCATAATTAAAATACCATCCCTAACGAGATTTTCTTCAGCAACAGAATGCCATTGATTTTTGTACAAAACTTCTATAGTTTCATTACTATTATATCGACAACGTTCTGGTTCTAAATTTATCCATTTTTCTAACAGCGATCGCATATCTCTCATTTCCATAATTTAATTTTCGGGAATAGGAAATAAGGAACAGGAAATAGGGAGCAATATTATTTTGAGAAACTCTCTAAAAATTCTGCTACTATCTGATTAAATTTTTCCGGTTCCACCAAAAACGCCCAATGATTACCGGGAATTTTTTCCAGTTTTAAATTCCTTAAATACTTATGATAAGGCTTAATTTGCACATCACTTTTATTCACACCTTTTTCTGGTTGAATAAACAAAGTCGGTACATCAATATATTCTGTTAAACCAGGAACTCGCATTACTTCTTCAAAAATTTCATTCCTAGCAGGAACAACAAATTTACTTCCCCACTTTCCACCAGCTTTTTCCTCAATACTTTCCTGAAAAACTATCTGTTGAAATTCGCTCCAACCAGCATATTTTCCTAACTCTTTTGCCTGAGTTTCTGCCTCAGCAAAACTCTCAAACGGACCCATGCCTTTGAGAGTTTCTAAAGTTCGATAAAGAATAGGAAAAGTAACTTTAAGAAATCCAGGCATTTTCCCAATAAAAACTGGGTCTGCCAAAATCATACTTTTAAATATTTCTGGATTTTTTCTTGCCCAAATACAAGTTAATTTTCCCGTCCAAGAATGACCTAAAATATAAGCTGAAGACCAGTTTAAATGTTTCATTAATGCTTCTAAATCTGTAATTGTTGTCTCAAAGCTATAACCACTTTCTGGTTTTCCACTTTCTCCATGACCGCGCATATCCGGCGCGATAATATGATATTTATCTGCTAAATATTCTCCTAAACTTAGCCAGACTAAAGCTGAATCTGCTAAACCATGTAATAACAAAAGTGGCTGTTTTTTCTCCTGACTTTCTTCTGTATGCCATTCTAGATAAGAAAGTTGAATGTCGGATAAATTTAACGTTTTGCGAGTATAAACCATAATCAAATATGAGGATTGAATATTCTACGATACAATATTATAGCAAACCTCTGTAATACCATTTCTCAAAAATATTGCTATATTTGATTGGGTGGGGGAGGGACGTTGGATGCAACGTCCGTACAAATAAGAATAATTAACATAAAGTGACTAATAATTAGGTATGGGAGTCCTGGTTGCCTGTGTTAATTACTTAATAACTGAAGCGTGACCCAAGTATAGCATTAATACATGGTAATTGGTATAACATAGGCATCTTGCTTGTTAATCAAATTCCCTATCTAATAAAGATATAATTTAAGGGCTTTCAATAATTAACAATTAATAATTAATAATTACCTTTTCTGATAAAGAAAAGGATTGGGTTAAAAGGATTTTTTTTCTTTTTTCTCCATGAATGGATAGGCTTTATACCTTAATTTTTTGGTAAGAGAAGTTACTGAGTATTGGATATGAGATTGAATATATGTGTACAATCTCTTAGATTTATAGTGGTTTTCACTTCATGACTTGCATTACTTCTTCCTTCTTCCTTTAAACCCAAATCTCTGTACTCTAAAAAACATGAAAACTGCTATAAGTTAGAACAAAATAATCAATAATTTCAACAAAAACTAGAAATTGCCCGTCAATAATTTCAAGCCAAAATCGTCGAATACCAATAGCAATAAAATCGGAAACTTGAAGAATTTATCAAAGCAGTAGATATGCAAATAGCCAAAAGCAACCAATAATTTTAAGTATGGCTATTTCAACAACAAAAACAAATGTAAATTGAACTAGCTCAATATAAGCGAAAAACTGCCCTAAAAATGAAATAATTAGAAAACTTGCCCATCAAAAATTATCCCTGGCAAATCCTCGAATATCATCAAGGCAGAAATCCCATTCCTATACAAATAATACCATTTCTCAAAAACTTTTCTATATTTACTTGAGCAGGGGAGTAGGGGAGTAGGGGAGTGGGGGAGAAGCAAACATAAGAATAATTAACATTGAAAAAGCTAAAATCAGCCAAAAAATGATTCTGATTGTATCGATAAGTTAATAACTGAAGTATCGCCCAAGTGTAGCAATACTTTTGGGAATTGGTATAATTCTCACACGTCCAGAAATAGACTATGACCTTTTTGAACACTTAAAAAAACTTCCACCTGCACATTTCTTAAAGTATAAAAACGCCTTTCCCAATACTTAAAAAACTTCCTAAAAAAACACTAGGATAGTAAGCAAAAATTTTCTATCACAGAATTTGTGATTACAGAAATAGGCGATCGCTACGTTATCTTGATGACTATATATAAAATTTATCACCCAAATAATATTGACGTACTAAGGGGTTGTTATAAAGTTCTTCTGCTGTTCCAGATGCTAAAATTTGTCCATCTCGCATAATATAAGCTCTATCTGTAATTTCCAGAGTCTCTCTAACATTATGATCCGTAATTAGGATACCCATCTTTTGTTCTCCCAATTTTCCTACTATCTTTTGAATTTCAGAAACAGCTATTGGGTCTACTCCGGCAAAGGGTTCATCCAAAAACAAAAATTTCAGTCCATCTTGGTTAGATGCTAAAGCTCTAGCTAGTTCTGTTCGCCGACGTTCTCCCCCAGAAACTTGAGAACCTAAAGTAGAAGCGATTTTTTCTAAACGAAACTCATGTAATAGAAACTCTAAGCGCCTTTTCCACTGATGACGAGGTACTTTTGTTTGTTCCAAAACTAGGAGAATATTATCTTTTACACTGAGGTTACGAAAAATACTGGGTTCCTGAGCTAGATAACCAATACCAAGTTTTGCTCTTTTGTGCATTGGTAAAGCTGTTATATCTAACTCATTTAAAAGGACAGTGCCGAGTGAAGGTTTTTCTAGACCCGTAGCGATATAAAATGTAGTAGTTTTACCGGCACCATTGGGACCAAGTAAGCCAACAATTTCTCCCTGAGCAATAAATATATTAACTCGACTTACTACGGCACGCTTACCATAATATTTGTGAATATTTTCAAGAACAATTTTCATAGAAGGAAGAAGGAAGAAGAAAGAAGGAAGAAGGAAGAAGGAGTAATACCATTTCTCAAAAACTTTTCTACATTTTGTTGAGTAGGGGAGTAGGGGAGTAGGGGAGTGGGGGAGAAGCAAACATAAGAATAATTAACATAATTACTAGCGAAAATCAGCAAAAAAATAATTATGATTGTATCGATCAGTTAATAACTGAAGTATCACCCAAGTATAGCAATAATGCATGGGAATTGGTATAAGATAAATATTGAAAAAAATAGGAATATAATAGACACCTTCAACAATAACAACAAAGAATAAAATCAATTATCGTACAGAAATAATTATTGCTCTGCTGATTAATTATCAAAGCATTGACAGATAAAACTAAGTGTCTTTTTGAGGTCGAAAAAAATACAAGGTTTTCAGTTTTTCATGCTCAAAAAGTTAGCATTTTGGGCAAGAGTTGCGCAAAAAAATTGCTCCCCTACTCCCCTACTCCCCTACTCCCCTACTCCACTACTCCGTTATTCCCTAGATTTCAAATTATGGACTAATTGGTGTTTTAAAAGCTGGCTTTGGATTGAATGGTGCAGTAACAGTATCTTGTATATTTTCTCCTTGACCAGCAGGAACTACATATATAGATTCTACTTGCCCTTGTAATTGAGGTAGAGCAATAAAACGTCCTTCATCTATGAGATAGGTGACAGTTTCCCCCCGAATTGTATTGCCATCCTGTAGAATAAAGACATTTCCACTCAGAACAATTCTACGTTCTCGACTGAAATATTGAGCTTGAGCTGCTGTTGCTTGAATGTTGCGGGCAGGGTAGTTAATTTGGACATTTCCACGAGCTGTAACAACTCCTGTTCTGGCATCAGCTTCTTGAATATCGGAGCGAACAGTAAGACTACGACCTGAAGAATTTTGATTTCTTGGGGGTTGGCTAGGGTTAATTTGAGCAGAGGTAGGATATGTAATGGAATTTACTATAGCCAGAGGCAATATCAAGACCAATCCTTTCAATATTTTGTTGTTAATTATCATTTTTAATTAGGTGAAAAATTGTCAAGTGGTCCACCATCTTGACCCTTGGGTATAAATTAAGTATTTACTTATTTTACCCAATCCTGGGATTTACTTACCACTGTTTTTGATTTACTACTTATTTAAAGATATGATTTTGTCTAGTTACTTAGTTTTTCTATATTCTCATTATCTTAAGCTTTATTAAATTGTTGAAAAATCTGCTCTTACATCAATAATAACTTTTTAAATATCTCCTAAAAATTTAGATTTTTATGACAAGCTAAAATTACTTGATTAGCATTACTTTAAGTCTATCAACTTTTGCTTTAGACTGCGGTGAAACTTTATAACATCTGCTTCAAGTTAACTTCTATATTTTGAAGTGATTGTAGCATTAACAGGTATATTCTCTCTTTCAAAATTTTGTTTCAATCTGTAGCAAAACTCACGGGCTACATTCCACTGTTTTCTTGGTATTGTTTTCACTCTAATTGTAATTTCCACTTCCGTTTTAGACACACTATTTACAGCTAAAATACTAGCATTATCGAGAATTTTATCTCCCCAACTTGCATCATTTATCAACTCATTAGTAACTTGCTTAATTAACTTTAGTGCTTGACTTAAATTAGTATCTAAATTAACTTTTATTCTTAAATTAATAGTTGCCCAATCTTTAGTCAAATTATGTACTGTAGAAATATTCCCATGAGGAATGGTACTTAAACGTCCTCCAGAATCACGCAATTGTGTTACCCGAAAATTCATGTCTTCTACATAGCCAATAGTATAATCTAAATCAATAATATCCCCAATCGCATATTGATCTTCAAGCAAGATTAAAATTCCACTGATTATATCTTTAACTAAATTATGACCACCTAAAGAAACTGTCAAACTAATAATGCCTAAACCAACTAATATGATAATTAGAGAAATATTTAAGTTTTGAAATACCAAGAGTATACCCAGACAAACCAATATAAAAATCACAATTCCTTGCAATGTATGGGAAAAAGTAATTGCTCGTGATACCGTTCTGTGAACAGAAGTTTCTGTTTCTAGTCTCTGAAAACTATTAATGGCAAACCAATTGATTATAACAGGACTAATTTTAATTATTAAATAAGTACCGATGATTGTAGTTAAGACCATGGCATAAGAAACTAAAAAAATCTGTAGCCAACGACTATAAGGAAAATTTCCTAAAATCCAGCCAATACCACAGAGCCATAAAATTATGTGAGTTACTTGCAATAAACTTCTGAAAAAAGAATTTTTATTTTGCTGTTGTTCCCAGATTAACTGTTGTTTTTGTCCGAGGGTTAATTCTGGTTTTAGTGTGCTTAATTGTTGCTGATTTCTCAACTCATCTATTTGTGGATAAGACAATTTTAAACCTTCTATAAGTTTTTGAAGTTTTTGATATTTCTTTAAGTAGTATTTTTGCAAAATTGATATGAGAAAGCTCAAAAATATCAAAGCTAATATTATCCCTGTAGAAATTAAAATTTGTCTGAATAAATAATCTGGTTGTCGCTCTCTCTGTGCCCTGATTAAAGCATCTATCATAAAACCAATAATCTGATTAGCTAAATCTTCTCTAGATATGCCATGAATCTGAGCATCTAAATCTGTAATAGCAATCAATTCCTGATTTTTCAGTTCTTCTGCATCGGAAGCAAATATTAGAGTCTGGTTTTCCCGGACTTCAAGAGTTAATTTTAAAGTATCAGCATCAAAGCAATTTTTAATCGTTTGTCTGAGATTATTTTCATACAGTCTAACTCGAATATTCAGGGGAGATGTATTACTGTTTCCTTGAATTTGTTGCCCTGCTATTGCGGCAACTTTAAAGATTTCTCTACCATCTATTTTGATGGGTTTATAAACTATATTGTTTAGAGATGTTAATGAGTTAACTTGAGTGATATTTTCAATATTATTGTTTTGTAATTTTTCTGAAGTCTGACTTAATGCTAAGTCAGCTTTGTTAATGATTATAATTAAGGTTAAGAGACTCAAGAATATTAAAGTTATAATTTTTGATATTTTATCAGAATTGTAGAAGGATTTTTTTGTGATGAATAGGATTTTTAATGAAATAAATTTAAAAATTTGCATAAGCCATTACATATACAATTAGTCTACTGATTGCTTTCTATCCGGAAGAAGAAGTATCCGGACAGAAACCTTAGTATTTGAGTAATATAATATCCTCTGGTTAAATAGTTTAATTAAACTTCGTAGTAGGGCTTTAGCTCTATTTCATTAATTGATAATGGATAATGAATAATGGATAATTACCTCTGGTTAAAACGATCGGATTGAAGATAAGGAAATATCCTAGTGCCGCTACGCGGAAGTCAAAATTCAAAATTAAAAAGTATTGATTGGTAAGGCTTTGAGAATTTTGTAACTGGTTAGTTCTTTCTGCCATTCTGCACTAGCACTTTTTTCTCTTGAAATAGAAGGCAATAAAGCCGAATTGATTAATTATCAATTGTAAATGAGTTATTCCAGAAATTTATACTAAGTTTGCTTTGCCAAAAATTGTGTTTGCAGAGTATGACCTAGGACAAGAACTGTTGCGTCAGCAGTATCCTATAGAGCCTAAATAGGTTCTATAGACAGGAAAAATTAAGCAGAACCCAGGCACTGCTTGTGGAATTCTCCTTTCCAAGCCAAATATTTAATTACTTCTGTTTTTTCCTTTCTGTTTCGCTTTTCTCTTCTGACTTTTTGACTTCTTAGCTTTTGCACGCTGCTGAACTACTTCTGGTGGCGGACCATAATCTCCATCACTAAAGTACACTCGCTCTACTCTCTTTTCTGGCTCTACTTCAATCCACAGCCTGGCACCTCCGGCTTGACTTGTATTTGGTTCATGGGGTTGATAAACTATTTGGCAAGGACCATGAATTTTCAGAGAGTGGCAATAATCTTTTTTATCTCCCACTTTCACAGCTACTGCTGGATAAGAAGTTCCATAGTCTCTGTTATAGTCTATAGTTTTTCTTAGAACATGAACGATAGTCTTGGCTTTACGTTCAAATTTATTCCAAGTTCCTTGAGGACCACGACGACCTGCTGTAATTTCTGGCATTCCCCGACGGTTGAGAGGAATTCTCCAAAATCTCCCGACTTTTTTGGCATCAATAACACGACCAGTATTCAGTAGAAGTCGCAATCTACCTGTTGAAATATTTAGCAGAAAAGCTGCTTGTGTAGTACTAACATATGAAACAGTCAAAACTATAACGTTATAGTTTTGAATACTATATTATAACTATACTATAAGTTTTCCCTAAAGTCTATAATTTTGTACCTCCGAGATTTGATAATTGCTATATCAGCTTTATTAGGAATTATTATTAGCAGATTAAAAAAAATTCAAAGTATCATTCAATAATTGATAATTACCTTTCCCTCAAAGGAAGAGGATTGAATAAAAGGAAAATGTTTTCTTGTTTCTCCTTGAAAGGAGAGGCTTTATACCTTGATTTTTCGGTAAAAACCCAAGCAGAAAATATAATTAATAATAATTAGAAAAAAATGATACGATGAGAAAATAATTCCTGAAATTTTGCCTAAAGTAAAATGATTACAGAAGTTTCTTTGATTGAAATAGCCAAAACTACCCGCCAAGCAGCACAAAAATCAGCAGTTTTATCTACAGAAGTCAAAAATCAAGCTATTGAAGCAGTTGCTCAAGCATTAGAAAAAGCTGCACCAAAAATTATTACAGCAAACCAACTTGACTGCAAGATAGCTGAAACCGATGGAATTGCCAAACCCCTATATAATAGGTTGAAAATGAATGAGGCTAAACTAAAAAGCGCGATCGCAGGTTTACGCAATGTTGCTACTCTTCCTGATCCTGTCGGTATAGTCCAAATACATCGGGAACTGGATGCAGGATTAATTCTCAAGCGTATTACTTGTCCGTTGGGTGTTGTTGGTGTGGTATTTGAAGCTCGTCCAGATGCTGTTATTCAAATTTCAGCTTTGGCAATTAAATCAGGAAATGGTGTCATTCTCAAAGGAGGTAAAGAAGCAACTAATTCATGTCAAGAATTAGTTACAGCAATTCGCCAAGGTTTATCCACAACTTCTGTTAACCCTGATGCAGTACAATTATTAACTACCCGCGAAGAAACTCTGGAGTTACTCAAGTTAGATGAATATGTCGATTTAATTATTCCCAGGGGTTCTAATTCTTTTGTGAAATTTGTGCAAGAAAATACTCAAATTCCAGTTTTAGGTCATGCTGAAGGAATTTGTCATGTCTATGTCGATAAATTTGCAGATATTCAAAAAGCAGTAACAATTACTGTGGATGCCAAAACTCAATATCCTGCTGCTTGTAATGCTGCCGAAACTTTATTAGTACACGCTGATGTTGCTGCCAAGTTTCTCCGAGAAGTTTTCGCAGAATTAGAAAAACGTCAAGTTGAGTTGCGGGGTGATACAGCTACTCAACAAATATTGCCCTCAGTAAAGGTGGCGACAGATGTAGACTGGGCAACAGAATATAGCGATTTAGTTTTATCTGTTAAAGTGGTAGATAGTTTAGAAGAAGCGATCGCTCACATCAATACTTATGGTTCTAAACACACAGACGCTATTATAACTGAAGACAGCAAAACAGCAGAAACATTCCTCGCCCAAATAGATGCAGCAGGTGTATTCCATAACTGCTCAACTCGATTTTCTGATGGTTTCCGTTATGGTTTTGGTGCCGAGGTGGGAATTAGTACCCAGAAAATGCCACCAAGAGGTCCCGTAGGTTTAGAAGGATTAGTCACTTATAAATATCAAGTTGTTGGAGATGGTCATATTGCTGCCACTTATTCTGGTGAAAATGCTCAACCATTTACTCACCGGAATTTGCAACTTTGATTTTTGCTGTATTTAATTTTTGTCAGATATCACCTCATCCTCCTTGCTGTTATTCCCTTGACTTGAAACTGGAGGACAATTTGGTGAACCTTCTGGTGGAAAATCTAGAGTATCACGAAGTCGATCGCGCTGTTCAGTAGATAAGTTAGGAAAAGGAAGAATACCGTACGAAAAAAACTGTAGAAAATCGTAACAGCTTTTATCTTGATATTGGATTAACCAATATAGGCTGTACGGCACAGCTCACTATTCCCTCGGCAGTAAATGCCCCTGGGAATTTCTTTCTAATTATTTGGAGACTGCCGTTGATATCGGCATTAATCACTTTACCTGTTCCACTTCTAAACAAACCGCGTTTGACTCGTTTTCCCACATAATTCTCATGGCGCCTGGGCAATTCTAAATCAAGTGAAGAAGTTTTACTGGTGTAACTTTCTTCAGTTTCAATGACTTTGATACCAACCAGTTGACATTTATAAGTTATCTGTTGAATTAGCTTAGAGTGCGGTATTTGGGTAAAGTTTTGATTGTTTTTTTTACCGATGTTTGCACCTTGTTTCCAGTTATCATTTTTGCCTATGACTACAGTACCAATATTATTTCTGGTTAAATACTCAACTACTAATTTACTGGTGTTATGCAGATAATTCTCCACAAAACGATTTCGGTTATAGGTTAACGCTTCAATCTTACGGCTAGTTTTTTTCTGGCCTTTGATCACACTTTGGTACTTAGCTTTTCGCTTGTTATATAGTTGATTGACGCTTTTTAGTGGCTTCCCATTAATCAGCAGTGGTTTGACACCAGGCTTATTTGTAGATAGAGCAACTAATCTGTCAATCCCTAAGTCAATTCCTGCTACATATGTTGAGTCTATTGGTGGCTGATTCGTTTTTTCATAGACTACCTCAATTATATAGCAGGCAGTAGCAGGTACTATCCTCACAACGATTACAGTATCCACAACTACAGGTATTTTGATATCACTCATAGATAAGTGACAAATACCATCTTTGAGAGGAGCTTTATAGACTGATTCCTTTGAATATATAACTACATTCCTACCTTGAGTTTTATTTTTATACTTTGGTATTTTGGGTTTACCTAAAAACTTCCCTGGATGTTTTGACCATTCAATGATTGCCTGAAAATAACCACGCCAAGTGGCAACCAAGCATTTGATTATTTGTTTTGATACCTTGGTTGGTAAAGATCTATAGGCATCACTATCTTTAGTTGCATGGTAAAGTTTAGTTAAATCCAGACTATGACCAGTAAAGAAAAAATTCTGACGACAGTAATAATTAGCCAAATTATACAAGTTTTTTGACCTAAAGGCTAACTGATCACACCAAGCCCAATACTGATGTGTTCGGTTAATAATATGTCTGTCAACAAGTCTCATTCACCTGAATTATTTCAATAGCTTTAGTTACCTGTTTAATATTAACACACTTTTCCACAAATAGCAACTACTTTATACAATTTTCATTCAACAGTTAATCACCCTTTGACCGCCAAAGCTTAACCTCAGCCTCAGCAGCGCGACTTCTCTCAGGATCGAGTCCGCTATCTTGAGAAATATAATTCGTCTGGGAGGGAAAAGCAAAACCTGTTCCTGATGACTCAACAATATCATCAACTCGCAATAGCACATCCTCCTGAATTGCTAGAAACTCTGGTAATTTACCTGTATCTACATAAACGAAAATTTCCACATCACGGGAATAATCATTATATTTGATTAACCTAACTCGCGCTCCCTCCTCAAGAAGCTTAGGGTGAGCTAGAATCATTTCCCGAAATTTTGCCAGTACAAATCGCAATTGGTCAGAGGTTGTCTCGTAACGTAGCCCAATAGTATGTCGTAAAAGAATGCGATCGCGTCGGCTCTTATTAGCTAATTTCAGTTCTGAGAATTGAGAATTAGGTATGGAAATTAAATCACCATTGATTGCGAGAATTCGCGTTGAGCGTAGACCAATCTCTAGTATAGTTCCTTCTTCATCTCCAAAGCGACAATACTCACCCACCTTCACTGGTCGGTCTGCTATTAATATCAATCCGGCAATCAAGTTCTCTAATGTTGGTCTAGCTGCCAAAGCTAACGCCAGACCACCAATTCCCACACCCGCTATTATTGGAATAATAGAAATCCCCACACGTTCAATTCCGAGGATTAGGGTAATCGTACCAGCGCTCAAACCTAACAGTCGGAAAACTGTCCGAATTAAGCTAGCATCTAAACTCTGAGGATTAATCTTCGGGGACGCAATAATAGTCTCTGCTAAAGCGTTGCCCAAGAGAAAGATTCCTAACCCTAGTACCATCCAGAAAAGGATTCCCAGGGTAGTTATAATAATCAGAAGTACATATCCGGTTAGATTGACTACATCATCTAGTAAATAGCCAATTATGGAGAAAGTTACCATCGCTATCAAAGGAGACAGAAGTATTTCCCAGGTTCGTTGTGGAGGCTTGAGAAGACTTAGCCTCTGAAATTTCCATCTAAAACTGATGTAGGCAATCCAGAAAGCGATCGGCAAGAAAATTCCCAAACTCATCCATTGCCATAGGGTCTGACCCCAATAATAAGTCTGTAACCAACTCGGTATACTTTCCAACCATTTGGAGGGAAATAGGTCGCCGGGGCTAGTCATATAGAATTCGTAAAATCCTTCTGTAGAACCAGGTTTGTAGGGTAATTCTTTAACTACCTGGTAGAATCTTTCCAGGTGAGCTACCGTCTGAGAAGAGAAGAGAAATTCACCACTTCTGGGTCCTGACTCAACTTTAGTGATGTCGATTTCTGTATTGGGAAGCCTCCAGGTAGACAACTCCTCGGTAGCAACTGCTTCTGCATCGGGAATCTCTGCATAAGGAGGCAGTTGAATTCGGTCTAGAATCTCTTTCAGCAGCAGCGCTCTTTCGCTTGCAGCATCAGATCTTAGGGCTACCGGAACCTTACTTAGATCCAAACAGTCCTTGGCCCGCTTGGCAAAAATGTGCATTTGTTTCCTTTGCTGACCAACTGAGTCCGAGAGGAAAAACCCTGGCTCTTGCAAATGTTGTTTGTAAGATGCCATTAGTATTTGATGGGCTTTGTTGGCATTCTCGATAAAGCTTCTCAGGGTTGCCTGGGGGCTAGAGGTATCGGGAGGAGCCAGGGGATGCTCAACCACGGGAGCTGCTATAGTAAAAGTTGGAAGTAAGATTAAGATGAGTAGTCCTAAAAAAACTATTTTCAGCGATCGCCACCTAAGTCTCATAAGCTGACAGTTAAATAGTATGGTTTATAAATTTTGGTATTGGTGAAATAAGGTATGAAATTCTTATGGTCGTAACATTAATAGTAAGGAAAAAAGCTATTTTAACTCCTAACTCCTAACTCCTAACTCCTAACTCCTGTACGGGCGTTAACGATAGTTATGCGAAGCTAACGGCCGTTTCGCGGAGCGACATGAAACGCCCCTACGACTCCTGACTCCTAACTCCTAAAAATCATACAATGATTCACCAACGCCTAAATTTTCAATTATTTCTCCTATTTCTCCCTATTCCCTGTTCCCTCTCTCAACTAGGAAATTCCTAAAAGCACGACTACTTAAATCGGATTTATGATAAAATAAGCAAAATTTGCCCCTGCTGTATGAACAACATCTTTGACTTGTAACAATACATGTTCCTGAATTTCCTTAAACTCATCTTCTTTAGCTGTATCTACATAGGCCAAAATTTCTACATCAAGAGAATAATCACCGTATTTTATAAATCTGATTTCCAATTCATCCTTAGCAACCTTGGGATAAGCGAGTATCAATTCTCGCAATCTTGCTAATATAAACTTTATTTGTTCAGGGGTTGTCTCATAGCTTAACCTGACTGTCTGCTTTAAGAGAAAGCGATTGCGTCTGCTCTCATTAAGCAATGATAACTGTGAGAATTTAGCATTAGGTATAGAAATGATATCCCCCTCTACCGAAAGAATTCGGGTTGAGCGGAAACCAATACTTATTACAGTTCCTTCTCCCTCCCCAAAGCGACAATACTCCCCTACTCTAACTGGTCGATCGATTAACAAAATCAGTCCAGCAATCAAGTTTTCTACGCTTGATTGGGCTGCTAGTGCTATCGCCAAACCTCCAATTCCCAGACCTGCTATTATTGGAATTAGAGAAATCCCTACGCGCTCAATTCCTATAATTATGATACCTGTACCAACGGTCAAACTCAATAGGCGAGAGACTATCCTGATCATACTGGCATTTATACCACCATCGTTAATTTTGGGAGAAATAACAAGAGTCTCTGCTATAGCATTGCCAAACAGAAAGATTGTTGAGGCTACCATCATCCAAAAGATGATTTCTAGGGTAGTTAAGATAACCAGTAGTAGATTTCCAGTAATATTGATTCCCTCATCAAGGAAATTACTGACCGCTACCAAACTAACAATAGTTATTAAGGGAAGAGTCAGAAGTTCCCAGGTCTGACGTGGAGGAGCAAGGGTATAATTTCTCTGCAAGACCCACTGAAATATTTTGTAGGGAACCCAAAAACCAATCGACATACCAATGACTAAACCTATCCACTGCCATAAGGTCTGATCCCCATAAACTGCATCTAACCACCTTGGTAATTGCAGCCATTTGGGCGGCAATAGACTGCCTGGAGTAGAAATATAGAATTGATAAAATCCTCCCATAGCCCCTGGTTTATAAGGAAGAGCTTCAACCTTTTTGTAGAATTCCTCGATGCGAGCAACTGTCTCAGGAGAGAAGAGAAATTCTCCTGCATTTACTCCCTTATTAACTTTAACAATGTCGATTTCTGTATTAGGAATAGTCCATTTATAAAATTTCGGATCGGCACTAACATATTCTAGATCGGGAATTATATCGTAAGTTGGTATTACAATTCGGTCAAAAATTGCCTTCAGCATCAGAGTTGCTTCTAACCCCTTATCCTGTTTTAGACGAGAAGGTATATCGCTAAGATTCAAACAACGTTCAGCCCGCTGGAACAGAATTTCAGCCTCTCTAGCTCTTTCACGAACATAGCCTGAAGGAAAAAGTCCTGGTTCCTCTTGATATTGCTCGTAAGCTACCATCAATGTTTGGTAAGATTCATTAATATTTTCCACAAAGCTACTGATAGTTCCTTTGGGGCTAGAAGTATCTGGAGGTGCTAGAGGAAGAAAAGTCTTGGCTACAGGATTTGCGATTAAAGAATTTTGGAGTACAAGTAAAGTTAGTAGTGCTAAAAAGAATATTTTTACTAATCGGAACTTGAGTTTCATAACCTCACAGTTAAATCAAAGGTTTATTCTCAGTCCAGCCTAATTAGAATTTTCACACAGGAAAAACTAAACTATCTTTATAACCTTGAACTAATTATGGGTTGACTCTGTGAATTTACAACCTCTACAATTAATATCAGGTTTTTGAAGACAATTAATTTTATCGATCAAGTCCAATAAATAAGCTAAACCGCTTTCTTAAAGTAATCTACTCTTTGAACTTATACCATAAAAAGTTTGACACCAAAATATTCTTGCCTTTTGTCTGTGGCAACCAAAAACTTTTTTAGCAGACTCTACTTAATGGATCTAATTTCTCAGAACAAATCCAACATTTCTAACTGCCATATTTCTGCTCTATTTTTCAAAGCATTAAAGGTTTAAATCCATGCTTAACAGATAACTTTCCAATTAGCTCCATTTTTTCTACAGTAATTAAATTCCGTCCCCAAGAAAAATTAGTATATAGCTTTTCAAATTCCAGTAGCATTGACTCGGCAAAACAAGCAAATAACTGACGACCTGGCACTTCCATATTGACAATATTCATAATTTTCCAGTCAATATCAAGAGAATGTTCTACAATTCCACCATTGAGAACATAGATTCCTTCTTGCTGAACCTTAGTAGCCATGTTTTTAGGATAACCCCCATCAATTAATAAACAGGGTTTCTTTAACATATTTGAATTGATTTGTACACCTTTGGGCATACTAGCAACCCAAACAATAATATCAGCTAGAGGTAAAGCTTCATTTAATTCTAGAATTTTGCCTCGCCCTAATTCTGCTTGCAGATTTTTTAGTGGCTCTTGCTTACGAGCGATCAATAATAATTCTTCTATTTCCGTCTTAGTATTCAACCAACGACATACGGCACTGCCAATATCTCCAGTTGCCCCACAGACTGCTACTGTTGCTTTTGATAAATCAATTCCTAATTTTTCCGCCCCTTGTTCTACTTGCTTACATATAATATAAGCTGTGTGGGTATTGCCAGTCGTGAAACGTTTAAATTCCAATGTAATATTGCGAATCTGCTTAAACTTCTCTAAACTGAAATTCTCAAAAATAATTGATGAAAATCCACCCAAAGCAGTTATGTCAATACCATTCTTTTGAGCATGGGCCATTGCATTCTGTATTTTGCGTGTAGCTGCTTTGATTCGGCTAGAAGCTAGCATTTCTGGTAGAAAACAAGATTCTACATATTTGCCTTCAATTTTCTGACCTGTGATACTTGTTACTTTGATTGTATCTACTATCTGAGGTGGAGCGCTACACCAGAAGTCAAGACCTTGATCTGCATATTCTGGATATCCTAAATCTCTTGCTACAGATTGGGCGTGTTCTAAGCTAGTTAGATGACCAATTAGACCAAACATTAAAATTGTAAGTTTTGATTATTAGTGGGTTAGTTATTGCTGATGGTATATAAAAATTAAGTGGGGAATTGTACATTGGCAAGTATTATTTTCATTATGAAAAAATTTTTTGTCAAATGTTATGCCATTACTCATTCCCCATCCTAATTTCCACATTAAAAAGCGTTCAACAGTTTAGCAATCAGCAATGAGTTTTGCCCGTTTCGGATTATTCCGGAACGAAAAGGGAATGTTTTACCCCTCCTAAAATTTAAACGATAACCTAGAATTCGGGGTTAAACCCAAGCTTTCAGATATCATTATCTATACACAAATTTTTAGGCTGATAGCTAGATAGCTAGTTGATTAAAATTAACTATGCGGCAACCAGACCATAAGCTGACATCCGCATAATTTCTCCAGTAGTAAAGCCAATATTGTTCAAAGCTTCACCATAAGCAATCATAAAATCTTCAATTAATGCTTCTTTTTGCATTTCCAGGGTTTTAGCATCTTTTTCTACCTGGTTAAGCATTTTCCATACTAGAGGTAAGTTTTGGCGATTTGCTTGTTGTAGTTCTGCTTTAGAATCTGCAAAATGTTTTTCTAGCCATACTTCACCAAAGTTGAGATGACTATATTCATCTTTAACCACACCTTCAGTAATTTTACGAGCAAAAGGGTCAGCAACAGGAATATAAATGTTGTATGCTGCGATCGCAAAGCATTCAATAATTAGAGATTGAATTAACAGGCAAGTTACCACATTCCCTTTAGCTGCTGCTGTTTGGAAATTTTCATGTAGTGGAGCAAAGAACTTTTTGGCAAACTCCATATCAGGTGTCACTTTCAGATTATTGCCACAAGCTTGAAAGCCTTTTTTGTGACGATTTTCCATTTTTGATAGCTTAATCAGCTCATCCTTTTGGTCTGGAAGCATTTCGGCTAGTTTAATATAGTTTTCGTAAGCCTCTTGCTCTCCTTCAATCACAATTGCGTTGATTCGGCTATAGGCATCCTTGTAAGTTTCGGTTTCAAAGTTTATAGTATTTTTTTCTTCAACTTGTAGCATACGTTAGTTATCTCCTCATCAAAAAATAGATTTAGAAAGGCAAAGAAAATATTTGATTAATCTTAACTTAGCTTATAGTTTACTGTACCTACTTTCTGGAATAATTGGTTAGTATAGCCATAATTTATCTTAAATTAAAGGCCAACTTTTGCACCAATCTCCATTTCTATAAATTTTAGTTTAGGTTTTGGTAATTTTACCTAAAATATTATATATCAATTTATTGACCTTTTTCAGATCGTCAAATAGTTAAGCTTTAGTTTGATTAGTTATTAGGACTTTGATTATCTCTTGGTTTTGAGGCCATGTATTGTGGCGATTTACAATGGCCAATAATTATCCAAATAATTGCTTCCAAAATCCTGCCTTAAAAGGTGAGATGTTTTTGAAGGGTTGGTCAAAATCCATGACAAAAACAACTTCTGACTTCTGACTTAGTTGACACCCTTGACTCTAGTTATTATTGATAAATTTGGGTGTAGATACCAAAGGTTTGCCTCTCTCATCTGTAAGATTACTTGAATTTTTTTCTCTCAACTGCTGAGATTGATCTGAAGGTAGAGTCTGATAATCTAGAGGTTGGTTAGGGGTGAGCCAATTTTGCCAAATACTAATTTGACTCTGGGCTGAATTATAGGCAAGACTATTTCTCGGAATTTTCCTCGCAATTGAGATTGCTTGTGCCACATCTCGGTTAACTACATCCATAGCGATCGACAATATTTGTTGGCTCCATTGATTAATCAATTGGGAAGCCTCTAATTGCCTAGAACTAGAAGTTGGTACTTGCTGTGCTAAAGTAATTGCTGTAGCATAAGCATCTGCTGTCGCTGCTACTGCTGCTTGACGAGCATTCTCTAAATTTATTTTGGCCTCTTGTTGAGATTGCCATTCCTGAATTTTCGCTCTAGCCTGATTGTATAGAATTCTACCTGGTTGAATTGAGCGTGCTGTGGCAATTGCCTGTTCTATATCGCCTGACAATGCTAGAAGTTGTGCATTATCAAGAATTGGTTGGTCTTGAGAACGTTGAAGTTTTTCTGTCCACCTATTAATTTTCTTTTGAGCTTCCTGATACAGAGTTCTACCCCGACCAATCTGACTTGCTTCATCAATTGCAGCTTGTAAAGAAGTTATATCACCAAAGCTTGCTAATTTTTCGGCTTTATCCAAAAAAGGCCGATCTTCTTGTTGCTGTAGTTGTCTACTCCAAGCTTCTATCAAAGTAGTGGCTTCTTCCCCCCGAGGGTTATAGGGAGGAATACTCTGTAATTTGGCGATCGCTGCTTTTAAATCGCTAATTCCTCTAGGTTGGGCTAGTTTTTTTCCTTCTTCAATAATGGTGACATCTGCTATTTCTTGTTGCCAAAGACTGATTAACTTTTGAGCTTTGCTGTAAAAAGGTCGTTCAGCTTTGAGTTTTTGAACTTGAGCAATAGCATCTTCTAGTCCTGCTATTGTACCTAAGTTAGCTGGAGAATGGGCACGAGCTAATAGCTCTATATCTTTTACATTTTCCTGTAGGGCATCATTTTTCGGAACTTTATTGACTACATCAAGTGCCTTTTGCCAATTTCCTTCATTTAATTCGATTAAAGCGATGTCTATTATTTGTTTTCCCAAATTAACTGTTAACTTTTCGGCTGTCTGATAGAGATAGCTCTTTTGTTCAATTTCTTGAATTTGTGTAATAGCATTTGTCAGATTATCTAGTCCACCTTGTTCTCCAATATTTCGTGCTTCGTTTAATTTAGAACCTTCTTTCCGAGTTCTTTTAATATCGTTAATTAGTTCCTGGTATTTTTTGGTTCCCCAGTGGACATTTGGCACTGACAGTAAACGAGAGGCTTCCATGGAAGCTTGATTCCATTCTTCTTTGCGCAAATGTTCTTGAGTCTGCTTATAATTTGCTTCAGCTTGATTCCAAGTTTTTTCCCAGTCTTGAATCTGTTTTTCTACCAGTGGATCACCTGACAGTTTCTGGGGGACTTTCTGCGCAATAGTAATTGCTTCTTCTAATTTTCCATCTTGAAAAGCCAAGTCTCCCAACGACAATATTTTTTTCGACCACCTTTCTATATAATCATCTATTTGTGGACGCATTGGATGGTCATTTGATAAAACATCTACCAGATTAATTGCTTCAAGTAAATTGTCCACAGTTGCGGAAGTAGCTAACAACTGGGCACAATAAAGGCGTTTACTAGCGGATGCAGTACGCCAGTAAGTTGATTCACAATCTGCCTGAGAGGGTAACTTAAACAAAGCTGACATAGCTGTTATACCTGCTCCAGCGGGAACTATTACCAGTAGTCCTATCCACAATAACCCGTAAATAGACCCTAGGTTGTTTGCAGGTTTTGGTTTTTTTGGCTCAGTTTTTTTTATAGTGGAAACTGAGTTTTTCTGCTGATTGGAGTATTTTGCTGGAGATTTGTAGGTCTTTATTTGACTGCCATTTGCTCTAAGTTCTTGCAGTCTTTGTTCGCGGTTTTTCCGACGTTCAGGTAATTGCCATTGTTTTTGGTCTATTGACTTGATCTGACGGGTTATCCGGCTATGGCCTATTTTTTTGTGCTTTTCATTCATATATGCTTTATCCTGAGCAGCAAGCAACGAATATATTAAACTCTCATTACTTTCCAGTTGATTCAGCCTACAAACAAGCTTTTATATAATTAAAGTTAATTTAATTATATGCGGTTTATAGGTATACACTATTTTGGGCATATTTGCAACCACTTATCTCAACCTTGCTTGAAAACCCCCGTTCTCCACCCGCCCTTTTGTTCCCCCCACATGAAAGGCTATCTCTTATAGAACCCCTGAAGGGATCTATTTAAAATTAGAGATTGAGAGTAGGGGAGTAGGGAGAGATGGGGAGATGGGGTGTATTAGATATCTCCCACTCATCCCATCATCAAATTAATTCTTACCCATTTTTTATCAATTAATTCTCCACCAGAACCTATTTTCTGGAGATACGCTTAGGGCTTCTATAAGGAATTCCTAAAACCCTTTTCCGAGAGAGAGATGGGTGGGTGGGGAGATTGGGAGGTGGGGGGAGAAAAGCCTCTACTTGAATAGGTTGACCCTCCTGAAATATTCAGTTAAGGGCAATCAAATCATATAACTTCTCTCTAATGTCTACGTTTTATCTTAAGAAAGATGTTTATAAAGCATAGCGCGTGAAAGGGGAGGGAGGCATTGGGGGAATGGAAAAAGCAATTAGGGCTGGCTGATTAAATCTCAAAGCATTGACAGATAAAGGCAAGTCCCTGCTTTTCGGTCTCTAGAGGTGCAAAAATTTAGTATTTAGGGCAGACAAGGGCATAAAAATTAAGGGGCAACTCTTTTTCCTAGCTCCTCTATAATTCCAATTTCTCCTGACTTCTGTACGTCTCCAAGCCAATGGCTCCTCTACCTGACTCCTGAGTCCTACCCTTACCAACAGAATTTTTCAGCAAACCCCAATTAATTTTAAGGTTTTCACGAGCTTTGTATTAAGCTAGATTGGGAAAATTTCAGGGGTGCATAGCACGGTTTAGGAATTCTGGATTTTGGCCTAAGGGTAAGGTGGGGAGAATGTCAATGAGATGACTTCCGTAATTGTCCAATAGGCACTTCTGTGAAGGGTTGTTGTAAGTCTTGAATTAATTTTGTGAGGTCTTTTTGACTGGCTTGATATACTTCTCCACAAAATTCGCAGGTTGCTTCTGCACCTTTGTCTTTTTCAATCATATCTTTTAGTTCGTCTATACCAAACATTTTTAAAGCTCCTAATACCCTCTCAAAAGAACAGTCACAGTTAAAACGAACTATTTGACGTTCAGGTAATATCTTTAAGCCCATATCTCCCAAAAGTTGTTGGAAAATTTCTGGTAATGTTTTGCCCGAACGTAGTAATGGAGTGAATCCTGATAAAGAGGCGATACGAGATTCTAGGGTTTGAACTAATTCTTCGTCTATAGCTGCTTTGGGCATTACTTGTAACAAAAGTCCTCCTGCTGCTTGTATACCTTCTGTATCTACGAATACTCCTAGCACTAAAGCTGATGGTGTTTGTTCTGATGTGACTAAATAATGGGTAATGTCATCCCCAATTTCTCCAGATACTAATTCTACTGTACTGGAGTATGGGTAGCCATGGCCTATGTCTCTGACTATATATAAGTAACCTTGATTGCCTACTGCTTTCCCTACATCCAGTTTGCCAATTTGATTTGGTGATAGCTCAATTGTAGGATTCTCTACATAGCCTCGCACTGTTCCATCTAGGCCAGCATCAACTAGCACTGTTCCTAAAGGACCATTGCCTTGGACGCTAATGTTAACTCTTGATTGTGGAGTTTTCATACTAGAGGCTAATAATAGTCCTGCGGTCATTGTTCGGCCAAGAGCAGCAGAGGCTACCCAAGAAAGTTTGTGTCGTTGTCTTGCTTCTTCGGTTAAGCGAGTGGTAATTGCACCTACAGCACGAATACCTCCTTCTGCTGCTGTAGCTCTAATTAGTTGATCTACCATTGGAGTCCTTACATTTCTTAATAATTCTGATTTTCTTTATCATAACTCTCTTGGAATACTACAGGTGAAATTTGTCCAAGCTCAAAGGAAATAATGTTAATCTATAATTTGGGAATGTTCTAATTTTGTTTGAGAAAATAAGCAAAATATAAATTTAAAAATTATATCTATTGTTATTAGTTATTAGATTGTTATGTTAGGTACTTTTCAAAAAAGCCATCTACGGATTGAGATTGAAGCTGCTGAAGCTACGATAAGAGATAGTTTGCTGCGTCCATCTCAATTACAAATGTGGTTATGGCCTCAGCGTTTTTCCCCTGGACTACCAGAACAATTATCTGAGGGTGTAAAGTTTGAAACTTGGGTTGGACTGATAGAAATTAAGCATTATGTTGATATAGTGAGACCAAATTGTTTGAGGCTTATACTGAGTCAAGGTATTGATGGGTTTCATGAGTGGTATTGGGGAGATGGTTGGGTACAATCTCGTCTAGAAGGAATATCGATGTTTCCTATAAATTTGGGTCAAACTTTTAGTTTGCTTCGCTTACGAGAGTTTGTATCTGGTAAAAAATTAAGTGGTTAGGTTTTAGGTTATCAAAATGATGTAAATTATCCCTCTGATACTTGAATCCCTAAATATTAAACAATACACAAATCATCCAATTTATAATAGGTAAGCATTTCCTGCGGAATGCTGCGTAAACAGCTATTAGCAGTCAGCTATCAACAATTATATCTCCCCTTTAAAGGTTATGCTTTATAAACATTTTTCTTAATATAAAGTTTGACAAAATAGGCAAGTTATATTGAATTGTAGCAGGGACTTTTTCAGGAGAAAAAGTGCATTGAAAAATCAATTTTTTTGATAAGTTTAAGTAGTTTTGCCAACAATACTATACTCCTTGTCCCTTCTCTCCTGCTCCCTGCTCCCCTGCTCCCCACAAGGTTTTCAGAAGTTCCTTATAAGGAATAGCTTTAAAGGCGAGGTTGAAATCAATAGTTATAGTTATCGCGGTTGAGGGAGCCTACTTTGGCAGTAACTTTTAATTCTCTCTCAATTTCTGAATGGCTTTTGCCTCCTCCTCTCATCAATAGCTAATGGCTAATAGCTGACGGCTGAATACTTACTATAATAGTTTCTGATTTGTTCAGGAGCTAGACTGAAAAATTACATCCTAACCTAAAATGATGAAATTTATAATTTTATTTCTTTCTGAGCTATAACAATTAAATCGTCTTTCTCCTGAAATATATAATGATTGGGATTAATTTTCAATTTACCTTGATACTCAGAAACTGCTATGAAAATAGGGTTATGAGTTTCCTTAATATGTATAAACAATTCTAAAAAATTCTTCCCTACCTACTTAGAAGTAATAGTTATCTGATAAAACTGATTTCCTCTGTCATAAGTTAGTAATTCTGAAAATACACTCATTAACCCTTTATTTAAAGCAGCTTGAGCTAATAAAAAAACACTTTTTTCTTGACTAACTATGTCATCATTGAAATTACGCATTTCTAAGTGAGAGGCATATTCATAATTAAGTAATTCAGCACAAGTATAAACATTACAAGTATAAACATTTGGATTTAATTTTTATGCTGTTAATGCTGCTATAATTGTTCGATCATCTGCATCTTGATTGCTACGATTATGAGTTTTATCACATAAAATAATACAAGTTTCAGCCTGACTTATACCTGTTTTTTGTAGTGTAGTAACTTTTGTAAAATCATCATTTATAAATTGTACTCGTGATTTTATATCTGAGGTTGTAAAATTGAGTTGATTATCAAATTCAGCTATTACTATAATTGGTATTCCTTCACTTTTACCGAATTATTAATAATTAAATAATTCTGGTTTAAAGCCTCCCCTTGGATAGGGGAAAAAAAGAAATAATATTTCCTTATCTTCAATTCCCGTGCGATTTTAACCAGAGGTAATTATCAATTATCAATTATCAATTATCAATTATCAATTAT
>NZ_JBNHEQ010000161.1:76655-76757 GCF_050016015.1 Dapis hubbardiae BLCC-M172 | reverse complement strand
GAGTCTCGTCAAAATTTTACCGACTCTTTCTGTCAAGAATTTTTGAGTTTCTCATTCTCTTGTCTTGTCTTTTCCCGGAAACAACTAGAATAAGTCTAGTCA
>NZ_JBNHEQ010000161.1:62135-76555 GCF_050016015.1 Dapis hubbardiae BLCC-M172 | reverse complement strand
ATATTCAACTTACTCTTTCTGTCAAGAATTTCTGAGTTTCTCATTCTCTTGTCTTGTCTTTTTCCGGAAATAACTAGAAGGAGTCTCGTCAATATTCAACTTACTCTTTCTGTCAAGAATTTCTGAGTTTCTCATTCTCTTGTCTTTTCTTTTCCCGGAAACAACTAGAAGGAGTCTCGTCAAAATTTTACCGACTCTTTCTGTCAAGAATTTTTGAGTTTCTCATGGTATTTTTTGTAAGCATTTAGCTTTTCCTGCGGAATTCTAGGCAAACAGCTTTTGAAAATATTCAAGTAACTACTAAAGTTAACTAATTATCCTCTTAATTCATAACTTTTAATTCTCCTTAGAGACTAAAAGAATTTAACTTCAGACTTCAGACTTCAGGCAATACCTATAACTTTGAACATTTGATTCAGTGAATCTAAATTCACTAAAATATCTTCCACTAAAGAACTTTCATACATTATATTTCTAATCGGATAACAACTAAATGTTTCACCAATTAAAAAGTAATGATCCAATCCTAATAATTGGCTAATATGCCAATAATAGTATCTAAGATAGTGGGGTGAGAAAAGTTCGATAACTTTTGTCCCTGGATTACAGAATACTATATTTGTTAGACCACTTCCGTGAGGAGCAACTATAATTTTGGCATTGGCAAAAGTGGCAATCTGATTTTCTAGAGACATTGACTCTGGAGTAACATAAGTAAAACCAAACTGCGATAATATCTCTACTACCTCTTCTTCGTTCATTACTCGCCGATATCTAGCATTACCTCTACCTATATATATTCTTTCCGAAAAATCTGACTTATTATTAGTTATGCCTCTGAGGAATACTTCTCTTAAAAATTTTAATCCCCACGGTTGTAACCATCCCAAATAACTAGGGTATGAAGGGACGACTAATTCTTCTGCTTGAATATGAGGATGGCGATCGCTTGCTAAAATTTTCTCTTCTCTAATACCAAGACTTTTTAATGTTTCTCGTTGAAAAGGTTGTTGATAGTCATTAACTACAAACCAATCTATTTCTTCTAAATTTATGCCCTGACGTAATATCTCTATTCTAGGCAACAAGTCTACCATCCAATGAAAATAGACATTTCCTGACAGTACCGATAATACAGCTACCTTACCATTAATTTTCTCCAGGGGGGGCAGTTCTTCCAGGTCAAATATCTGATGTTGAGTTGGGTCATGTTTTGTGCATCCTGGTAATGGAGATGGATATTCCCTAGACAAATCTGCCAATAAATAGTTATCTGGAGTAATAATGGCAATGCCGTAACATAATCTCCAGTAATTTTTCTTGGGCATTATCCAAGCTCTTCCCGACCGTACTATAGTTACAAAGGTAGGATTCTGGGAAAGTTTCTGAAAGTAGGAAAATCCTGATATACCATTTTTTGCATCTTTTGTCAAAGTAGATATGCTTCCCTCCTTACTTACAGACGTTAGGGATCTAGTCCCCCCCTTTTGAAGGGGGGTTAGGGGGGATCTTTCCTGGGGAGGTAAAGATTGAGTTTCCTCTTGTGGAAGGGGAGTTAAAGATTTAGTTTCCTCTTGTGGAAGGGGAGTTAAAGATTTAGTTTTCTCTTGTGGAAGAGGGGTTAGGGGGGATCTTTCCTGACTAAACTCACCCTGAACCCTGAGACTATATACCCCTTGAGCAAGAGATTTTGGGTTAAACCACTGATAAATTTGCTTTAAACATTCACCACAATTTAACCCTTGACATTCTAAATTTTTCTTCCTATTTTCAACATTTACCTCAATAGGAGATTTAGACTTTTCTTCTATATATTCTGTCGCTAATTTTTCCAATCTTACTTCTATATATCGTTTGTGATAATTCTTGCTATCTAATTTTTTAATCCAATCTTTTGTCGATAAATATAATCCCTGTAACTTTTGATAAGGGAGAAAATCATCATTTAATTTATCTTGTACTTTTGCCGATAATACCTTACCATAATAATCCATTGCCTCCTGCCATCTCTGCTGTTTTTCCAGAACCTTACCCAACTCAAAGTAAACCTTTGTCGTCTCATCAATTCTATTTTCACTCAGTAAAATTTGTAGAGATATTTGATAACTAATAATTGCTGAATTTAACCGTTTTTGTTTAACCAGACTATTTCCTAACAACCAATAAATCTCAGCCGAACTTGCTTGAATTTGCAACGCCCTTTGATAAAATATTTCAGCACCTTCATAATACCCACTTTCCATCAAAACATTGCCAAAATGAACATAATATTTCAGCAAATATTGAGAAATTTTTTGATACTGCTCCTGGGAATTTTCTGAATAATTATCTAATTTTTGCAATTCTTTGAGAAAATTCAAGCCTGCTACTTTTGTCAAAAATAGCTCATCAGATATTTTATTTTCAGTATTTCCTAACTTCGCCTCCAATACCCGACAATAACCATCAACAAAGTTATGATTAGTAATTACATTTTTTAAGTAAACAAAAGCAAGTTCAAATTTACCTATAGTCATCAAAGAAAAAGCACAATCACTATAGGCTAATACATTATCTTTTTCTCCCTTCAGTTTAATAACTTCTTCAAAAGATTTGACTGCTAATTCATGCTCCCCAATAATTTGTAATGCTTTACCCAAGTTATAATGTGCTTTGATAAAATTAGGGTCTAATTCTATAGCACGATAATAAGCAGCGATCGCTTCTATCGGATTTTCCTTTAATATAGTAAAGCCAAGATTATTATATAAATCTGCCGAATCTGATTTTATAGCTAACCCTTTTTGATAAACTTCAATAGCTTCTGACCTTCGATTCATCTCGGCTAAAACGCCACCTAAATTATTATAAGCTTCTACAAAATATGGCTTTAATTTTATTAGTTTTCTATAAATATCAACTGCTACTTGATAATTTTTTTGCAATTCAAAAACGATACCCAAACCAAAATAAGCCTTCAGATAATTCGGTTTCAAAATAATTGCCGTTTCATAGCAATTAATTGCACCTTTCCAATCTCCATATTGATGCTTTATATTACCTAAATTATAATAGACTTCCGGCCATTTTAATCCTAAATAAATCGCTTTTTGATATTGATTAACTGCTTCAGCAAACCACCTTTTATGACTATACAACTGACCGAGAAAAGCATGAACTTCTGCATATTCTGGCTTAATCTCCAAAGCTTTTGTATAAGCAGACATAGCATCATCAAAATTATCTTCTGCTTCGTAACTTTCTCCTAATATTCTGTAAGCATCAGCAGAGTTTGGTTGTATTTCTAAAATTTGTTTACAGGTTATTATTGCTTGACTTAATTTGCCTTCAGTCAAGTATGATTTTGCTAATCTGAGATGTTTTTCTATTTTCATTCTTAGCTATCAATAACATTTTTCTCGGCTACTAGCATAGAATTATTCTGTCATTGCAACTAGAAACCTCAATGATCTAATTAAATATTTTATATGTAGCAAAATGTAGGGGCGGGTTTTACCTAGAATTTTAATGCTTACTCTAGAATTTATATAAACCCGCCCAGATACCCATGATATAATTAGGGCTTGCTGATTAAATATCAAAGTATTTACAGATAAAGGTTTTAGCCTTTTTAGGTCGGTAAAAAGTACGCCTGTTTCAGCTCTTAATGCACGGTTCCCGAAAAATCAAAAAGTTAGTATTTTCGCTGCTGAGTATAGCAAAAAAATTACTCCTCCCCTACTCCCCTACTCCCCTACTCCCCTACTCCCCTACTCCCCTCCTCCCCTACTCCCCTACTCCCCTCCTCCCCTCCTCCCCTACTCCCCTACTCCCCTACTCCCCTACTCCCCCGATCCCCTACTCTCTAAAAAAGACTTTTTCAGCAAACCCTAATTACACATTTTATATGTAGCAAAATGTAGGGGCGGGTTCTGAGTTAAGTTAATACTTTAACAAAATAATTTAGATCAACCCGCCCGGATACCCATGATATAATTAAATACTTTATATGTAGCAAAATGTAGGGGTGGGTTCCACATTCAGTTTATGCTTTGACAAATAATTTAGATCAACCCGCCCGGATACCCATGATATAATCAAATATTTTATATTTTGTGTGTTAAATTTTGGGGCGGGTAATTTCAGTTATCAGTTAGCCTCCTGCGGAGGAGCTGCGCTTTATCCTGACGGACTGCTCCGCAAACATGTCGCGCAGCGAAACAGTTATCAGTTAACCTCCGACTTAAAGTCGGAGGCTTGAAATACTGAGTTAAATATTTTTTTCATCCCCTTAAAAGGGGAGGCTTTAGACCTCATTTTTTGGTAATTTAATCTGATGGTTAAACTCGTTAATTTAACGTGTAATACCAATTCCCAAAAGTAATGCTATACTTGGGTAAGACTTCATTTATTAATTAATAACTACATATCAAATCTTTTTTTTGCTAGTTGTAGCTCATTTAATATTAATTATTGTTATTTTTACTTCTCCTGTACGGACGTTGCATGCAACGTCCCTACCTACTCCCCCACTCCCCTGCTCTACAAAATGTAGAAATGTTTTTGAGAAATGGTATAACCCACCCCTACTATATAAAACAAAATTCCCCCCTAAAACCTAGGAGGGAGTTAGAATTTTCATTCGTGGGTTACACCCATATTTAAAACCGCATTTATCAATAACCAGACTTAGAAAATTTCAAAGTCAGTATTTTGTAATGGGTTATCAGCATCATAAACAGTATTATCAACCCGAGCAAATGCTACTTCATCACCAGCAAGTGTTGTTGGGTTGTAGTATACTAAACCTTCATTAGGGTCATAGATAATAGCTGCTGAACTGTTTCCTTGAGTTACAGGATTGAAACCTGAAATTACGTCAAACTGTTCTTCTGATAGTTCGCTGCCAGTAGGTGTACCTGTTAAAGCATTAAATGCCGCATCCTCTGGAACTGGGAAGTTAGCAGCTAGAACTATCTTATCTCCCTCACCCCGATTAAAGTCTGTCAGGGAGTCAATTCCATAACTACCATCTGTACTAAACCAGAAGAAGAAATCATCAGCACCAGCGCCACCTGTTAAAGTATCATTACCCCTTGCACCAGATAGGGTGTCATCCCCTATACCACCACTTAGACTATCATCATCTTTACCTCCATCAAGGTTATCATTACCTGGACCACCTATGACAACATCATTACCTGCATTACCCAGTACGGTGTCATCTCCAATACCACCGCTTACTACGTCATCTCCGCGATCGCCGAAGATAATGTCTGCTCCTTCATCACCTTCTACAGTATCATTATCTTTACCACCTCTAAGGCTATCGTCTCCGTTTCCTCCTGTTATGGAGTCATTTCCTTCATTACCTTGAATGGAGTCGATGCCAGTACCACCAGCTGCAGTATCATTACCTGGACCTAATAAAACTCTATCATCACCACCACCTGCTCCCACCAGGTCATTCCCAGTCGTAGTTGCAATATTGTCAGGACCAGTGCTCCCTGGAAGACGATCGTCTCCAGGTTGTCCTACTATGTTAAGTCCCCCATTATCGTTGGGGGTACTGCTTACTGGCTGTGTTTCGGTACCTGGTGGAACTACTTGTATACTCACTTGCTTACCTCGTTTTTTAGAATTTACTATTGCTAATTTATCTGTGATTTGCTCAAAGAGCTAATTTTTAGATTCTGTATAGATGACCTTTTCGTTCATTTATATCTTTGTTTATAGGGATAATTTAACCCTTGTAAATTTAGACATTACAAAGATTATGATTGTTCCCCTTTATTCAACCCTTACCTGATGAGATAATTCTTATTTCAGGAGGTTAGGCCAGGAATATTTCTGCTACGGACAGATACATTTTTTAGAAAGTTCTAAGTGATGTATTGTTTAGCATACTTTTGCATCTTTAAGAATATATTTGATCATCTACCGGATAAATCCGAGTAGATCCTTTAGAGGAGGTGCTAATCAGGTTAAAACCATGATTATTATTTTCCCCTACCCTAGTACCAAGAAATTTGTAGCTCCTCTAGCCAGTGTCAATTATCACTACTTTCTCAAGTCCAAGACTATTGAGGCTACTTTGTAGTATTAGTCGATTGACTCAAATTCAAATTTTAATAACAACCTGCTGAGGGAAGGGCTAAGAATAGAGTGGATTACACCTAATTAACTTTTTTAATTAATTACCATTTAACTACAATATCCCAAACCTATCAGGTTTTCACCATGTTATTAAAAGTCTTTGTATTTATACAAATTAGAGGATATTTAACTACACTTTAAAAACTACCATGGGGTTCTTATGCCACCACATCAATAAAGGTGGTGGTTTCCAAACTTTCAGGAGTTTTTGATAATTTTCTTTGAACAAGAAATATGAACATTTTACAGTCTATCATAGTCTTGTTGATTGTCAATTGACCAATTTACGGATTAATCTAAAATTTTCCTGGGAACAAATTTTAAATTTACTCCGTCTTTTATTTTTCTTATATTAAATTTGTATTGATTACAAATTAAAATAATCCGTAAATATAACAATGTTGGTTAAATTTTTCAAGTGATGTTTTGACCGAAGTAAAAGGGTACATTTTTGTGATAGTTTGGAAAAGCTCAAAGTAACAAGTCCTAACTCCTAAGTGCTCCACTGAAAAATAATTTGAAAATAGGCTTGCCATAACAAAAAAACATCTGTTATAATAAATATCTGTTACCCCAGGAGAGGTGGCTGAGTGGTCGAAAGCGGCTCACTGCTAATGAGTTGTACGGGAGAACCCCGTACCGAGGGTTCGAATCCCTCCCTCTCCGTTTTATTAGTAGGGACGTTCCATGCAACGTCCCTAAAGTTATTAGCGCTGACTGCTAAAACTGGTGACTGGAAATACTAAATTTGATTATAGAATTCACCCCTACTCAACTGATACAGCTAATAGGTGTGAATAAGGAGAGGTTTATCTAATCTTGAGATTGACCATTCGAACTTTCGACTAAAAACCCGCCCCTACTATATAGGTTTGCTCAAAATTTTTTCATTGCCTCTACAAACTTTTGGGACATATAAGGTAATATTCTCTCATTCCTACTAATCTCTTTGCCTTCTGTAAATATAACTAAGAGATATGGCTGAAGATTTGGTAACTCTATATAAGCAAAATTGTGACGTACATAAGTACCTACAATTCCTGTAGACCATACATTAGCATTTTGAGGAAGGTTCTCATCTAAAAAACCTATAGCTTGGCCTTTACTTCTATCTTTTGCACCTTCTTGGCTAGAATTTTTCTTTAACAAATTCATCATTTTCTCTGAAGCTTGAGGAGATACTGCAATCCCACCCACAATACTATGTAATAAACGAGCTGTAGCATTAGTTGTGAGTATATTCCGATTTTCCATCAATAATCCTTGGAAAATGTGTTCCCGGCCATAAGGACTATCAGACCATGTTTTTTGATTAATATTAATGGATTTTAACTCAGGCCACTTGAGAGATTGAAAATAACGATTAACAAAATTACGTTGATATTTCCAAGTTTGAAAAGGTCCTGGTGATAATTCAGGTCCACTGGTAGTTCCCGTTAAAACATCCACAACTAGACCAGTCGCATCGTGATTTGAAGAAAGGATCATATCTCGAATTGCTCTTTCTAACTCTGGTGAAGTTTTGACCATTCCTTTCTCTAGCCATTCATAAATAGCTACCAGATAGAATAAATGGACTATTTTTCCAGGATATATCCGCTCATCACCGCGATCGCTCCAACCACGCACTTGCTTTTGCCAAAATTCTGTGGGATTCTTAATATGTCTGGTTCTTGGTGAATGGTAAACTAACCAAGTTATAGCTATTTGCTCAGAAGTTAATTCTGAAAATTCTAACTTGGTTGCTTCTATAATATCTTTACCCAGGATATTTAACTGTTCATCTTTATCAAAGAAGGTCATTTCAGTTATTAGTTATCAGTTATCAGTTATCAGTATTTCCTGTAATAAGGAGGCTACGAAAATTCGGAATTTTCTTTTTTATCCCCTTGTAGAGCGACAGCTCGCGGCGCAGCAAAGGGGAGGCTTGATACCTTATTTTTTGGTCATTATAGAAAAGGAAAGTTAAGAGTGAATAATTTAGATAATATTCACAAACAGGAAAAAATGTTTACCTAATAATATACGAAATCCCTTAGTTTATATATATTTTTTTTTCAATCTCTGGGACGAGGGAATTCTTTTAATCTAATTATTCTTCGGCGATTTTCAATCAGGTATATTTTTAGGAATACTGGTTTGAATAATAAGGTTGCAATTTAGATTTCTAGCTTTCTTAAATATTCTGTAAAAAATGCCAGATTCACCAAATTTATATATACAAAATTTCAATTATGGCCTGGATATTTTATAAATAACCCAAATATGATTTGTATAGTATTTTAATTAAGTCTGGAACACTTGCTGAGGCTTTAATAATTAATTGAAAAGGCTAACAACATTCTCTCTATCCCTTTCTTATTTAAAATGACTATATCTAAAATTTCCATCAGTGACTAATTATCAATTATCTAACCCAGATTTCGCAGGTTTAGTCTAGGCATAGCGGTTGAAAAAATTTAACACACTATTGGTAGCATAATGAGTATTTATATTGACCTTATCAGTAGTGGTCAAAGCCTATATATAAACTCTACCCATAGTAGTGCGGAATGTCAGATCTAATACCATTTCTCAAAACTATTGCTATATTTGATTGGATGGGGTAGGGACGTTGCATAAGGGCGTCCGTACACATAATAATAATTAACATTAACTGACTAATTATTAGGGAATAATTTATTTTATCTATTTTAATTACTTGATAACTGAAGTGTGAGTCAAGTATAGCATTACTTTTGGTAATTGGTATAATACTCTTGAGTACCAATGCCAGGCTAATATCAATATTTATGACTCTGATAAATGTGATTCTTTGGCAACTCAAGCAGCAAGTGGACGATATTTACAAATCATTCAGTCTCAGGAAAAGTCTGCCGCAGTTATGGTGAAATTTATAGAGGAGGAGTATCCTGGATGGTTAGTAAATACAAACTTTGACAAGATTCAATCTGCGCCAACTGTTTTCCCACCTCATATTAGTTTCTATCAGTTTGCAAGTGCTTTTGCTAAAAAAACATAGTCTTCAAAAATTGTACAATCTAATTTTTTAAGCCTGGTAATATATGTTGATGTTTAATGCTTTTCATAAGTTGATTTATACTATCAAAAAAAAGGAATGGTTTCCTATTGTATTGATTCTTGTTTTAGCGTGTTTTTTGTACTTTTACAGAATCAATTTCCGAGGTTTATGGATAGATGAATTTATCAGTGTTTTAGATGGGCGCAAGATGGATCTTAATAAGGGCAGGCTACTCTACTATGTTCTTTTAAATCCATGGATTAACATTTCTGATAATGAAGTATGGTTGAGAGTTCCAGCTATTATTTTTGCAGTAGTATCTGTATATCTAATTTATAGATTAGGTAATGACTTTTTTAGCAAAAAAGTTGGTCTTCTTGCAGCATTTTTACTAACTATTTCTCCATTATTTATCAATCATGCTCAAGAAATTAGATACTATACAATGAGTGTTTGCCTAGGGCTTTGTGGATGTCTTTGTCTCGCACATTCTCTGAAGCAACCAGATAAAAAACTTCCACGATTAATATGGGTTGTAGGTAGAATTTTATCCTTTTATACTACACCTTTAAATGCAGCCTTTTTGGTATCAGATATTCTGATTTTATGGCTTAAGTTTAAGTTCAAAATTTCTAGATTAATTAGTTATCTTGTTCTATATTTAACAATTATTGTTGTCAGTATTCCTGTAGCTATTTCTGTGAAGAGTGATTCAGGCTCACACCGAGTGATGTTACCAATTCCTGGTGTAAGAGAAATCTTCCGAGAGCTAAGAGTAATGACTGTGTTTGCTCACCCTCCATCACCACCTTATATAGCATTATTGATTCAAGTTGTAGCTTTAATTGTTGCTACAGTTATTCTGGTAGCAATTATTCAAAAGCCTCGTAATCAGGAAGTTGTATGGGTAGCTTCATGGGGAATTATACCTGCTGCATCTATTTTTGTTTTTTCTAATGTATTCTACTCGATATGGAACAGTCGTTACTTAATAATATCTCAGCCATACATTATATTACTGGTCGCAATTGGCTTTTTTAAGGTTTTAGATTGGCAAAAAATAATTGGAGTCGTGGTGGCTCTAATATATATGTTGGCCGTTAGTTTAGGCTTAGTAACTTATTATACAAGCTCGAAGCGATACATGGGGGCATTAGACCATTACAGACCAGTAGCACAATTGATTGAAGGTCAAGATAGAGAAGGCGACATAATCATTTACTCTGCAGCTCATGGCACTTCTTTTCCTCTAACTTACTATTATCGAGGCTCTGCACCTATATATCTAGATAAAAGAGAAGAAAAAGATCAATCAAATCTTCAAACCCATTTAAAAAATTGGATTGAAAGTTTACCTCCTACATACTCACGTATATGGTTTATCTATTACGGAGGAGATATGAACATTTTTAAGTCTGTATTTGCAGAACAATTTACAATTGAATCACAGGAAATTATTGGTAATGCAAATATATTATTGCTGATTCCTAAGTTGGATAAAAATGACTACTAGGATGTTAATTTCTGGACAACAAACAAATAAACTTCGTAAGGATTCAGTTATGAGCATTTAGGTATAAGCTTTTAGAATAAAGTTTTAATTTTAGCTCAATTTATCAATTAATTTTACTTCCTCTAAAAGCAATAGCTGATGGCTGAATACTTACACAATCAATTTAGAGGGAAAAGGCAAAGAGTTAGCAGTTATCAACTCAGTTAGTTTTGTACTTTATGAAAAAAGTTTTGTCGGGCATTAAACCTTATCTGCGGTGGATTATTTTAGGACTAACTCTATTTTTTCTAGCTCAAACTCTCAAAGACAACTGGGCACAAGTGCTTGAGATTAGGATTAGTGATTCTGGGTGGGTAAGTTTAGGAGCTGCTTTTATCATCACAATTATGGCTCATGTATGGTCTGGAGTGGTCTGGTTTTGGATTATTAAAGAGTTTCATCAAAAGGTTAATTTGCGGTGGGCAATTAGAGTATATCTGCGAACAAATGTTGCTAAGTATTTACCGGGAAATATATGGCATTTTTATAGCCGAATTGATGCAACAAAACAAGTAGGAGTACCTGTTGAAATTGCAATTTTAAGTGTGTTAATAGAACCACTTTTAATGGCTGCGGCAGCTTTAGGAGTGGCTTTAATTGGTTCTACTCAAGAAAGTTGGTTTTTACAATTTTTGTGTTTTTTTGCAGTAATTTCTATTGTTCATCCACGAATTTTAAACCCAGTAATTAAATATTTAGTTAAAATAAAATTAAAAGTCAAAAAATCTGATTCAGAGGTAGTTACTGAATTAAATTTGGATCACTATCCAATCAAGCCTTTTTGCGGAGAATTTTGTTTCCTGCTGCTTCGAGGTTCTGGATTTTTATTGACTATATTGGCGTTCAATTCTATTGAATTTAATCAAATTTTATTAATATTTAGTGTGTTTAGTTTATCATGGTTATTAGGTTTAGTTGTGCCAGGAGCGCCTGGAGGTGTTGGGGTCTTTGAAGCAACTGCTTTAGCTTTACTTGAGCAAAAATTTGATCCTGGTATTGTGTTAAGTGCTGTTGCATTTTATCGTTTGATTAGTGTTTTAGCTGAAACTTTTGCTGCTGGTTTAGCTTGTTTGGATCAAACAAAGTAAGAAGGAAGAAGGAAGAAGGAAGAAGTGAAAAGTCAACTTATACCAACTTCAGAAAATATTGCTACAGTGACTAAACAGGGAACAGAGAACAGGGAAAGAAAAACATAATAAAAAAGATGGAATTTTATTTAGTAATTTTCTTGCACTTTTTTCAAGCTTTAAGTAGTAGAATATATATCGCAGTCGTATATAGGTTGTGTAATACTATGTATCAAAAATATTGCTATATCTGATTAGGGTGGGAAGTGTGAGAAGTGTGGGAGGTGGGGGAATATAAAAAGTAGCGATCATCTATACTAACTAATTAATAATCGTCAAAAAAAGACTTTGAATCTTGGTAAATATTTGAATATTGAAGTCTAGCTGAAGTATAGCATTAATGCCTGGTAATTGGTAGAATTTAGATTATCCTAAAATACCAATTCCATCAAGCAGGATCAAATTGGGGAATTGGTTTTAATCTTATTTAATAAGTTTTAATATGTTATGATTCATTTAGGAGTGCTATATATAATCGGCACTGTATTAACAACTATTACGAAAACTGAAAACCTTTCCTATTACCTGTTACTTTCTTTTTATAACAGTTAACTTTAACAAAGAATACTCTTTCCTTCCCTAGTTGACTTTTATCCAAATATTACTACTTGTACACCACTACCTAACTCCTAATTTCTGACTTTGTTAACTACTCTAGGATAAGTTGAGTTAGGCAAGTTTTAACAATTTGTTACAAAATATAGGGATAGGATTTATCCAGGGTAACTTAAATTGTGAAAATATTCCGAACACTTGACCATCAGCAACAGCGCAGTCTAATGATTCTATTCTTGGCTGGCTTATTATTTTGGTCAAGTATATCTACCTTGCTGCCTACTTTACCTCTTTATCTAGATCGTATTGGAGGCACAACACAACAAATTGGCCTTGTTAGTGGTTGCTTTGGTGTGGGACTATTACTATCACGATTTGTTTTAGGGCCATTAGCTGACAACAGAAGTCGAAAGTTGGTTCTGATAGTTGGCACAACTGTAGCAGCGATCGCCCCACTCGGCTATTTACTACTCAAGTCTTTTCTTTTGTTAATGGTAGTTCGTGCTTTTCATGGTATTAGTATTGCTGGAATTACCACTGGTTATAGTGGTTTAGTAGCTGACTTGTCTCCTCCTGGTCGTCGCGGTGAATTAATTGGTTATATGAGTTTATGTACTCCAATAGGTATGGCTATTGGACCAGCAATAGGTGGTTTTGTACTAGCAGCTACTGGGTATGTGCCTTTATTTATGGTTTGCTCTACTTTAGGAAGTATGAGCTTATTATGTAGTTTGCTAGTTTGGGAACCACATTCAATACTGAAAAAAAATTCTCATTCCCATCAGTTTAATCGACAAAAGTTCTGGCAAATATTAGGAAGTCGTAAAATTTTGGTTCCCGCTTTTGTAATGTTGATGGTAGGTTTAGTATTTGGCACAACTTTTACTTTTCTACCACTGTATATCCAGCAAAATAACATTCCTCTGAATGCTGGACTTTTTTTTAGCGTCAGGGCGATCGCTAGTTTTACCATTCGTATTTTTACTGGGCGAGCTTCCGATCGATTTGGTCGTGGCCTTTTTATTACTGGCGGTCTGGTATTTAGCTTATTAGCTATGTTAACTTTGTGGACTGCAAATAGTAGCAATATGGTTTTACTGGGAGCTATTTTTGGGGGATCTTCTGCTGGTTTAATCTTACCTATGATGATTACTTTGACGACCGATCGATGTCCTCAAGAGCAAAGAGGCAAGTTTTTATCTCTTTATATTGGTGGGTTTGATTTAGGCTCAATTATGGCCGGACCTACTTTCGGTCTTATTGCCGAACAAGTTGGTTATAGAAGTATGTTTGCTGTTGATGCTTGTCTTGATGTTATAGCAATAGCTATATTCATTACTTTATCAAACAAAGACTTGCCCCATTCCATCAGATTTGCTTTTGGTCAAGGGCAAGATACTTATGCTATTAATCATTAATACGGGCCTGGAGGGATTCGAACCCCCGACCTCATGGTCCGTAGCCACGCACTCTATCCACTAAGCTACAGGCCCTTTTTGTTTTTTGCGTTAGATGAAACTTTTTTTAATCAGCTTTTCTTCCGCACTAATAATTTACTATAGCACAAATAAATAGAATGACAAGGGATTTTTCTAAATTTGAGCAAAATTTAACTCATTTGGACTCTGAGGGTGGAGTTCAAATGGTGGATGTATCTGCGAAAGTAGCGACTGTGCGTCAAGCTGAGGCTGCTGGACAAGTGCGGATGTTAGTAGAAACTTTTGAGGCTATTGAAGCGGGTAATAGTCCAAAGGGTGATGTTTTGGGCACTGCTAAGTTGGCGGGGATTATGGGGGCGAAGCAAACTGCCCAACTTATTCCTTTGTGTCATCCTTTGCCTTTACAAAAAATAGATGTGGAGTTAATTCCTGATCCACAGTTGCCGGGATATCAGATTCGGGCGATGGTGAAGACTAAGGCGGAAACTGGGGTGGAAATGGAAGCTTTGACGGCGGTTTCTGTGGCTGCTTTAACTTTGTATGATATGGCTAAGGGTTTGGAAAAGTCTATTTCTATTGAGTTAATTCGT